>NZ_DIPG01000031.1:17473-36738 GCF_002426325.1 Syntrophomonas sp. UBA5494
GGATCGACCACGAATACTGCGCCGGGCAAGCGTTCCATGTCCTTAATGCCTCCCAGGAAGCGTTCCAATCGTTCCTTCTCATTGAGAAGACGAGCCACTTCCTTCTTGGTCAGGACTTCCATGGAGCCGTCCGCTTGCATCTTCTCCAATTCTTTCAGCCGCAACACCCGTTTGCGGATGGTTTTGTAGTTGGTGAGCATGCCGCCCAACCAGCGCTGATTGACGAAATACATGCCGCAACGGTTGGCTTCTTCCCTGATGGTTTCCTGGGCCTGTTTTTTGGTTCCGACAAACAGGACCCCTCTTCCCTCGGCGGCTACGCTTTTAATAAAATTGTAGGCATCGTCAAACTTCCGTACCGTCTGCTGTAAATCAATGATGTAAATCCCATTTCTCTCCATATAAATATAGGTAGCCATCTTGGGATTCCATCTGCGTGTCTGGTGTCCGAAATGCACTCCGGCTTCGAGGAGCTGCTTCATAGTAATTACTGACACCTGAACACCTCCTTTCAGTTTTATTCCTCCGCTGTTTCATTCCGGCTGAAAACTCACCGGGTGAGCACCTGCCAGCCAGTCCTGCAGCGTGTGTAATTACCAAAAATTAATATAACATAAGCCTGGTGGTTTGGCAATATTCGATTCGCGGCGGTTCTGCAATGAATAAAAGCCCGCATATGGATGGGGCTTCACACCTGCTATAGTCTTGCCAAAATCTGCGCTGATGATACCTTCCAGCGGTTTTATCCATCCTCCCGGGTTTGACAGCTGTTTATCAAATGCCGTTAGATAATAAAAAAGTACTTTTTGGCAGAAAACAAGGTTTTAACCGGCTGGTCGAGCCAATCGCCGGTTTTCTTCCAGATGCCTTTATAGCCAATACTATTTCTTTTCCTTAAGGAATCAACATATATCACCGGCAGAAAACCGAGCAGCAAGATCGCTGGACCGGATACCAGACCGGCGGCGAAACTCCCGGTTTTTACTTCTATGATCCGGGAGAATGGTGTAGCCAGCATCATTAAAGCAAGTAAGACGATCCAATGACGTTTTACCGCCAGGTCTTTTATCGATATGCCCATAAGCAGGCAGGTAGGGATTAAAGCCATGGCGATGACCAGCATAAACAGAATGACGGTTAGGAAATGCATGTAAACACCCCCTTAATATCACTGTCGGATACTTGAAGCATATGTTTAAAGAGCAAGGTTAGGTACTAATAATGGAATAAGCCAGATGATCCACATGACCAGGTGGGAAATGATAATAGCGACAGAGATGCCATTCATCCAAAATAAGGCGGAGGTAGCCCTTCTTCTCCTGGCCCATAATATTAATATAATTATTGAAATAACGAAAAAAATGCCTAGCCACACCAGCGAAGTGATCGGATAATTAACCCCGACCACTCTGGTGGGAACCTCGAAACCATTATATTGGGGAGGGCTGTAAATATTATTGATAATGTTAAATAAAAGCGGGCTCCAGGTGCAGAGCAGGGTCAGAATCGCCGCTATGATTATAACGGCCGAAATCAGGTAATGGGAAAATTTCCAGCTATGATTCATAACCTTTCGATCCTTCCTCAAGATTTGATGCTGCCACGTTTTCAGTTTGCCCATAACGGGGCTATCCTGTCAATCCGGTTGGTCCAGATCCCGCCTGTGTAATTGTCAGGCAGCAGCTTGATGTCGTCAAGGGTGTCAAATCCTTCCGAGAATTTCCCGTCACCGGCTACAACAATCACCCGGGTGTTGACCCGGTCCATTCGATTTAGAAAACGGTCCGGCCATCCCCATAAGAAAGAAGCATATTTAAGCGGTATATGCAGTTCGGTATTCCTGCAGGAATCGGGAACATATCCGGTCCAGCCAACCGCGGCATATGAAAGCAAAGCCTTCTTCAGCGTTGCCATGGACATAACCCGAAGCCGGGGGAGCCTTTGCTGCAAAACCGCTACCGGCTTATCACCGCCGTAAACCGCCAGTTGCTTCAAGCGGGCATCGGATTGTCTGCCCAGGTATTCAGCCAGAAGTTCCCCGTCCTGTGCCTCATTGGTTTTAATATGAATGAGCAGCGAGCGGTCCGGGAAGCGGTTCATTACTTCCTGAAGGGAAGGCATGAGTCCGACGCCCTGGCCTCTAAATGGAAAGGTCTTGCCTTGATCAGCGGTATAATTGCAGCCCACATCCAGACGTTTTAATTCGCTCATGGTATAGTCTTTAACGGAGCCGCTCCCGTCCGTTCTGTATTCCAGCGTCGCGTCATGAAAAACCGCAAACTGTCCGTCCCGGGTTGATTGGATATCCAGCTCGACGATATCGGCCCCGGCCTGAAATGCCGCCTCCATGGAAGGAATCGTGTTTTCCAGAAAAGGATGCTCAGGCGGGTAAATGCGCCGGGCGGTGTTGGTTGCGTTCGTAATCCCTTCCATACTAAAAGTTTGCGCCAGACCGCGATGGGCAAGAAGCACCGGCTCGCCCGAACGGTGTTCCGCTAGCAGGGAAGTATTATTCAAATATACAAAGGCAATCAAAAGTATTAACGCCCATACCATTTTCCGTTTACGAAGATTTATCAACTGCTTCATGGCCTTTTAATTCTCCATTAATATCGACTATACAAATATATTACCCCTCGCCGGGAACTTTCAATTTTAAACATCGGGAGATGCTACGGAGCAATTGCAACACACCGCTGCAACGAGGCAGCGCCTCATTATAATAAATCAAGGGAAAAAAAGAAATAGTTTATATTTTAGAGTAGGAAAAGACTTTGTGGGGACAACTTTCACGTTTCAAAAAACAACTATCCTTAATTCCAGACGTTTCTTTTGCCCTAACTGTAAAACTCGGGAAAATTGATATAGCATGAGATTGGATGGTTTGGCAATAATTCGATCCGCGGCGATTCTGCAATGAATAAAAGCCCGCATATGGATGGGGCTTCACACCTGCTATAATGTTGCCAAAATCTGCGCTGATGATACTTTCAAGTGGCTTTATCCATCTTTTTTTTTCGCTCCAAATTCAAAATCAGATGTACTTCGCCCTGTCCGCGCTGCAGTATCTGGGAGATTTGCTTAACATCCATCCCCTGCCTGTAGAGCTGATGAACTGCCAGGGTAGGATGCATGTGGCGGTAGGCCTCGTAATCTTCCTCTGCATAAGGCCCGGAAGCGGCGCCGGCCGGCTGGCATTGTTCGACTGCGGCCTTAAGTTCCCCGGACCCGGACTGCATCTCTAAATGCGCCTCAGCGGCGAGCTCCTGATAGAATTGGACTACCGGGTCAGGCCCCGCGGCCTGTTCTGCAGCAAGCCTGGAGGGGAGGCTTTGGGCGGCTTGCAGGCGCCGGTCGAAGTCATCGATAACGCTGCGGGAAAGGTCCACCGCGTTACTGAGCATGGCCTCCATATCCTGGCTTACCATCCGGGCTTCACTGATCAATTCCTCCAATTGTAGGGCTGAGGCCCGGGCGCTTTCCTGTTTAGCCCACCACAACCAGCCCAGGAGGATGAGGAAGATAACCGCGAAGACAGCCATAAACCACATCTCTCACATCAACCCCTAAATCTTTATATCAATAGTGTTGCCTTTAAAAAAATCTTTGAAAAGCTCTTGCTCCCCGTCCGGATTTTCATTGCCGGAACGGTGGCGGTCACGGCTTTGTTCCTGTTCTTGCTTTTTATTGTGTCTGTCCTCCAGGGTTTTAGCCTCAGGATCGCTCAGTTCCCGAACCGTCTGCCGGTTGGCTATGGTTTGATTGTTTATCAGCTGAGAAAACTCACCCTGGCGGTGGCTGGCCTCAGTACGCTGGGTTTGTTGAATACGAGCTATGTCGGCTACCTTTTGAACTAAAACCTGCATATCCACGCTTTTGATGCTCATAGCTGCCCCCCCATTCAGCGCAGCGGTACTACCCGCACCTCTCCCCGTTCTACAGCAAAGGCCGAATACTTAATGGGATCGTTGATGATGTAGATCAGCTTTCCGATGCTGATCCTGACCCCGGGATAGGCCACATCATGCGCTTTTACCATAGCATTCTCACTGCCCTCGAATTCATCTTCCAAAAACTCCATGCGCTGTTCCATCTCATCGATCTCCTGGCGCAGGGTTCTGTAAACATCCAGAAGCCTCATCAAGATCTGTTTTTGTTTGTTGCTCAGTTGTTCCGGGTTGTTGATCTGATGCTGGTAGGGCTTCAGGTTCTGGTTGATATTCCCCAGGGTGCGCCTCTTTTCTCCGCAGTTTTTGGTTATCTGCTGGTATTCATCACGGTAGTGCGGATTGATGCCGACTTCCACTACCGTCTGGGTAGCCAGCTGTGAACCCAGGACCTTGGATTCCACTTCCCGGCCGGCCTGTATTACTCCCCCCACGATAATGGCCTTTTTATCAGTGACTTTTACCATGCCGCCGGCTTTGACCTGAGACTGGATGATGGCATCTTTCACATATACGGACATTCCGGCTTCCAGGCGTGCATTCTCCACAAATCGGGCGGTGATATTACCCCCGGCCTTGACAAAGCCCTTGAGTCCTCCCCCGATACCGCCCCGCACCAGGATGCTGCCTTCAGCCACCACTTCAGCTCCTTCAATAGAGCCCCCGATCTCAATGTCACCCCCGGCTTTGACTTTAAAGCCGGTCATCACATTGCCCATAATGCGCACGGCGCCGATGAAATCGATGTCCCCGGTAGAGTAATCCACGTCGCCGCGCACATCAAAGATAGGGCTCACTTCGACGCGGTTGCTGATCATGCTGACATGTCCGTCGGTTTGAGCAAACAGGTAGCACCCGGTGGGATCGACAACCGTGTTCTTGCCGCCTGCCAATTTAAGGTCTTTTCCCTTTCTGGCCACCAGGGGAACCCCGGTCACATCCATTCCTGGAACCCCCTGGGATCCAGGGACCTTTTCGGCCAGGAGCTCGCCGGTGCGGACATTGTGGATAAGCCCCAGATCCTTGTAATTGGCATTGCCGGTTTCGTCAATTTTGGGGCTGTTTTTCTGCTGCGGCAAATCGAAATGATAAATGATTTGAGCATTGATTCCATGCTGAGGTTCTTTGCCGATGGCCACCAGTACGGTCTGGCCCCAGTTGTGCTTCTGCAAGGCTTTATTTACCAACACTTCATTAATACCAAAAACCACCCGGCTGTCAGTCAGGGCCTGCAGGGCTTTTTCCTTGCTGCAGGGCTTGCCGTCTCCGACAGGGGCAGTTATTTCCAAATAAGCGTTCATACGGTTTGCATCGATGGCCACCATGGCCTCACCGTCAACCGTGCTGCCAATGCTGTTCATATCCGTTTCCTCATTTACGTCACCAAGTGCTTTCTTTTGCTGAGACTGCCGCGCATTCTCATAATGGCTTTGGTATGAAGCTGTGATATCCTGGATTCAGACAGGCTCAAAACCGCTCCGATCTCCTTTAAGGTCAGGCCCTCGTAATAATAGAGGCCAACCACGATTTTTTCCTTTTCCGGCAATCGGGCAATGGTCTGGGCCAGCAGTTCTTTAACTTCACCAAGCTGCAGGAGTTCCAAAGCATCTCCGGCGTTTTCGTCCTCCAGCATATCTACGATACGTTTTTTACGGTTATCGCTGTCCTCGCCGGGAATAAAATCGTCCAGCGATATGATGGTGGAAGCGGCCACCTCTCTTAAAAGGTTGGCGAAGTCCTGCAGGCTAATGCCCAACTCCTTGGCCACCTCGGCGTCAGTAGCCGACCTTCCCAGGCGGGCCTCCAGATTGGTGTAGGTTCTCTCCAATTCTTTGCTTTTCTGCCTGACCGACACCGGTACCCAATCCATGGCCCTCAGGCCGTCAATGATGGAACCGCGGATGCGGGTGATGGCATAGGTTTCAAATTTGATGTTGCGCTTGTGGTCGAATTTTTCGATGGCATCGATTAAACCCTCAATACCATAGGAGATCAACTCATCCACTTCCACTACCGAAGACAGATTGATAGCCAGCCGATTCGCCACATACTTGACCAAATGGGCATAATGCACAATCAATTCGTCCCGTGCTTCGAGTTCGCGCCCTTCCTTATATTGAACCCATACCGTGCTCATATCTCTTTTCATTTATATGACTCTCTCCCCATCACCGAGTGTTTTGATCAACAACTCACCTGTAGCAGGATCGAAAACGATGGTGCGGCCTACATTTCCGCCCACGTCTTTGGCAACCATCTTGATGTTGTGTTTTTTCAAATTCTCCTCTACGGCCTGCACGTTGCGCAAACCGATCTTCATGATATCGCTCTCACCCAGGAATTTGAACATCTGAGCCCCGCCAGCTATTTTGGCGATAAGCCGGTTGGCGTTTATACCGTCCTTATTTAATTCACCCAGAACCATCTCCAGTGCGGTATCAGCGAATTTAGCCTGGTTGTGGGTATGACCCCGGGATAATTCACCAGACGGCAGCATGATGTGTGCCATGGCGCCTATCCTGCTTCTGGTATCGCACAAACAGATGCCGATGCAGGAGCCAAGCCCTGTGGTTATCAGTTTATTGGGGGCCCGGGCGATTTTGTAATCAGCCATGCCTACCTTGACGAAATTGCCCATCAGTTGTTCACCCCAAGCGCAGAGAGAATGGTGTCCAAAGCCTCAGGCTCGGGAAGCATAAAGAAGTGTCCCACCACATTGTGGTCATCTTTTTTAAAACAGGTCTCCAGAAGGAGAACATGATCAGCAACCTCGCCAAACTTTGCCAATATAGCGTCAAGAACAGATCCGGCCATGTCCATGGCCAGGGCCGGCACCGATGGGACCAGAGTCAGCCGGGTAAAAACGGATAAGGCATTGAGGTAAGTCGCAGCGATTATGTTTCCCATCTCGCGCATGGCAGACAATTCCAAATCGCCGAGATTATCAGGCCGGGTCTCCCCGATTCCTTTCCCCATAAGTAAATCTACCAAGACCACTGCCTGCTCAATAGGCAGCATGAAGAGGATATTGGAACTGACCGATCCCCCTACATTCAGGTACACACCAATAATATGGCGATCAGCGCCCCCCACCAGGTCGGGAACGGTATCAAACGGCAGGATTTTAACCCTGGGGACATTCATTTCAATTTTTGAGTTGATCAGCTGAGCCAAGGCGGTGGCGGCATTGCCCGCGCCGATGTTGCCGATCTCCTGAAGCGCATCCAACTGCATGTTGGAAAGATCACCGATGTACACCAATTTATTCCACCTACCTAATATTATCATTAATGAGAATTTTGTAAATATTAAGTAAAATTAAAATCCGATCCTCAATTTTGGCTATACCGTTGATATGACTGGCATTCATGCCTTGATAAACGTGGTCAGTGGCTTCGATATCCCCGGTGTTGATATGCAGAACTTCGGATACTTTGTCGACTATGATCGCCGCTTTAATATCATCCAGCTGGAACACGATGATACGCTGGTCTTCACTGCTGCCCCGGGCGGGCAGTTTAAACTTGGTGTGCAGGTTGAACAGCGGGATGATATTGCCGCGCAGGTTTATCACCCCTTCCACATAAGGTTCGGTTCGGGGAATGCGGGTGACTTTGTGCAGCTTGATGATTTCCTGAACATTGATGATGTCTACCGCATACTCTTCCAGGCCCAGTTGAAATGCGACTACCTGCATCTCTTGCTTGGAATCGCTGTAAGATTTATTCTCTACTGCCTGCATAACCTAAAACCTCCTCTAAAACAGGCTGGCTACATCCAGAATAAGATGAACATTGCCGTCTCCCGCCACGATGGCCCCGGCCAGCCCCGATATGCCGGACAGCAGCTTGCCCAGCGACTTGATGACGATCTCATGCTGGCCGATCAAGGCATCCACTACCAGCCCCGCCTGACGGTCTGCTTTCCGCACCACCACAACATAAGTAGATTCCTGGACGGGCGCCTCACCGGGCACGTCTAACAGGCTGCGCAGCCGGTATAATGGCAGTACTTTGCCGCGGAGCAGGATGACTTCCTGATTTTGCACCATTTTGATATCCTGATCGGATATCATGGTGGTTTCGTCAACATTGCTCAAAGGAATGGCATAGATCTCTTCACCGACTGATACCGTTAAAGCTTGAATGATGGCCAGGGTGAGAGGCAGCTTGATGGTAAAGCGAGTCCCCCGGCCTGCTTTGGAGACCACCGAGATCTCCCCGCCTATCGCTTCCATTTTGGCCTTGACCACATCCAGACCTACCCCGCGGCCGGATACATCAGTCACTTCGGCTGCAGTGCTGAACCCCGGCGTGAATACCAGCCTGAAGGCCTCCTCCGCAGTGATCTGTTCGGCTTCCCGGCTGCTGATCAGGCCTTTGTTTACGGCCTTTTCCAGTACCCGTTCCAAATTTATGCCGCGTCCATCGTCTTCCACCTCGATGTAGACATTGTTGCCTTCATGCCGGGCGGACAATTTTACCATGCCCCGGCCCGGTTTGCCTCCCTGCAGGCGTTCCTGAGGCAGTTCAATACCGTGATCCAGGGCGTTGCGCAGCAGGTGGATCAAAGGGTCGCCGATTTCATCAATCACGGTGCGATCCAGTTCGGTTTCCTGACCTTCCATAATAAAGTCGATTTCTTTGCCTAATTCTTTGGCCAGATCCCGGACCATGCGCGGAAAACGATTAAAGACCTGTTCGATAGGAACCATGCGCACCTTCATGACCACGGATTGCAGTTCGGTGGTAATGCGGTCCACCTGCTCGACGGTCTCCTCTAACTCGCTGTTTTTACTGATCAGGCCGATCTGCTCCAGGCGGCCTTTGTGCATAACCAGCTCGCCCACCAGATTCATCATTTCATCCAGTTTTTCTATGTCAACCCGCACTTTTTGCTTGAATTTCTGCACCTTGGAGCCGTTATCGGCCGGCTGCGCTTGAGCCGCCGGATTGCCCCGGTCTGCTTCGGCCTGATCTGGAACTTGACCAGCCTGGTACTCATCCAGACCAAATTCTTTGACGCTATTCGCCCTGACCTCGGAAATGCCGTTTATACGCCTTTGCACCTCTTCGGCATTAAGATGGGTGACATACAGGAGGGAAAAGCCGCTATCGAATTTCCCGTCCTCCAAATCTTGTACCGGCGGCGCTGCCTTGGTGATGTCGCCTTCAGACTCCAGAGCTTTAAATACCATAAAAGAGCGTACTGTTTTCATGGCGCAATTCTGATCCACCTCCACTTCGAGAAGCAGAACTTTAAAGCCCCTGTTGCGGGCTTCATCAATGAGGGCGAGGTCATAATCATTCAATTCAAACCTGACCGGCGCTTCACCCTCAGCCTGTGCCGCACGGGCCGGCACAGGCGCCGGTTCGGCCAGAGCAGCCGCTTGTGAATCGCCGCTTTTCAAGGTTTCCAGGAGAGCCACCAGGTCAGAATTGTCCAACTCTCCGCTTCGCTCTCTTTCGATGCCTTCCACCATGATCTGGATCCGGTCAAAACACCGGAACAATACGTCTGTAACCTGACCGTTGACCTCCAAAACCGCTTCCTTGAGGCTGGAGAGAACATCTTCCATATGGTGAGTAAGGTCGGCCAGGTCCTCGAAACCCATGGTGGAGGACATCCCCTTCAGGGTATGGGCAGCCCGGAAGATTTCATTTAATGCCGCTCCATTATGGGGCTGCTGCTCCAATTCCAAAAGGCACCGATTCAGATTGGCCAGATGCTCGCGGCTCTCTTCCAAAAAAACATCCAAGTATTGCGACATATCAATTGTCGTCAATTGAAACACCTCCAGGTTATTACAATGACGGTGAGGCTACAGCAATTTCATGATGGTGCCGGGGATCTCCGGCAAGGGCACCACAAAATCCACCTGCCCTGTTTCCACCGCCGCTTTGGGCATTCCGTACACCACACAGCTGGATTGGTGTTCTGCTATGGTCCGGGCCTTTTTGGCGCGGACTTGGAGCAGACCGGCGGCGCCGTCATGGCCCATACCGGTCATAATCACACAAACCATATGAGACCAGAACTGTTCGGCAGCCGATGCCAGCAAGACGTCAAATGCAGGCCGGCAACCGTGCAAGGGGGGTGACTGATCCAGCTTCACCAACAAATCCCGCCTGCCCCATTGCGCTGCTGCGGCGACTTTGAGATGGTAATCCCCCGGAGCCACATAAGCACAACCGGGAAGAATTTTCTCCCCTGGCTCGGCTTCCTTGACCCTTACTGCCGATACCTGGTCCAGCCGTTCGGCCAGGGAGCGGGTAAATCCGGCCGGCATGTGCTGCACGATCAGGATGGCGGCATTGATGTGGCCGGGCAGTTTGGGGATCACCTGATGCAATGCTTTAGGCCCTCCGGTGGAAGTCCCTATCAAGACCAGCTTGTTTAAACTGGCTTCCAGCCCGGATACTGTCCTGGGAGACGGTTCCGGCACATAGGCCTTGCGCAGGGATATTTTTTTTAGACTGCCCCGGGTTCCCGCAGCAATTTTAACCTTATTAACTATATCGTGGCTTGAGCCGGCGATATCCAGTGAAATTTGTGCGGAGGGTTTGGCCACAAAATCAACTGCTCCCAATTCCAGGGCTTTCATGGTAGCATCCGCGCCCTCGCTGGTCAGGTTGCTGAGCATGACAACCGGAACCGGCCGGGTCTGCATGATGGTCTTTAAGGCGGTCAAGCCGTCCATGCCCGGCATGGTAACATCCATTGTCACCACATCAGGTTTGAGTTCCTCAATGCGCTCCAAGGCCTCGCGCCCGTTTGAGGCCGTTCCAGCCACCTCTATCCCGGGGTCGCTGCTTAAGCGGTCGGCGATGAGCTTGCGCATGAATGCGGAGTCATCAACTACCAACACGCGAATCCTGGCCATTTGTTCATCCCCTCTTACGCTTCTAATAAACCCTTTTTGATCAATTCCCGCTGCATGGCAAACACAAAACGGGCAATCTGATCCCGGTCCTTTTCAGAAATATCTTCAAATTGAAGTGCGACCTGCCCTTTTCCCAGGCTGCCGGTTTGGTTGAAGACCCGCACGGTTTTAGCTTTGCAGGTGATCACTTCCGATGAGGGCAGGAATAGCTGCACTAAAAGCTCTTGCCCGGGCTTGACCGGAATTTCGGTGGACAGCAATACGCCTCCGGCACTGATGTCGACGGTTTGAGCCTCATAAGCGCTGAAATTATTGTTATTG
Organism: Syntrophomonas sp. UBA5494; assembly: GCF_002426325.1. Classification (NCBI taxonomy): domain Bacteria; kingdom Bacillati; phylum Bacillota; class Clostridia; order Eubacteriales; family Syntrophomonadaceae; genus Syntrophomonas; species Syntrophomonas sp. UBA5494. The sequence continues at coordinate 28,625 of NZ_DIPG01000031.1, forward strand.
TCACTCAGAAGGCGGAATTTCACCGGTAAAGCGGCATGTACACGCACATGCCTGCGCCGCTGCCCGACTGCCTGAATTACTTGGGGACGATAAACCGCCATCAAGGGCAGCGGTTTGAGTATACGCCTGATCACTGCGGTGTCAAATCCATAATAACTGCCATGATAAAAAATGCGCACCGCCAGTCTCTGCTTAGGATGCACCGGGATTAAGGCCCCCCGCCACATAGGCATGGAAAGGGCGAGGGTTTCGGCATCCATTCCCTCCACCCGGGCCGGCAGATACTCGATTTGATCCTTGATCAAGAGGCCTATCTCCAGGCGCATATTGAGCTTTATATCGCTGCTTTTCATGCCGCCCCCTAGCCATGGTCCCGCATAAAGCGCGTGATTTTTTGAAAGAACTTCTTTATGCCGCTGCCGCCGCTCTCCGCCGGTGAAGCCATGCCGCCGAGATTTACCAGGCGCCTGGCGATGTTCTGAATGTGCCGGGCGGCTGTACTTCTCGGATAGGCCTGCATCAGGGCCTTCTGCTGCCTGACCACTTCCCCTACCAGGCTGTCGCTGGGGATGCTGCCCAGCAGTTTTATATCAACATTGAGAAATTGTTTGCATACCAGGCGAAATTTCTCGGCCACCATCAATCCTTCGTTATTGTCAGACACCTGGTTTATCACCACTGACACCCCGCCCGCATAAGATTGCTTGGCGATGGTTTTAACGCAGCCATAGGCGTCGGTCAGTGAGGTCGGCTCCGGGGTGGTGATTACGATCACCTCGTCGGCGGCCAGCATAAAACTGATCACGTTTTTAGATATACCGGCCCCCGTATCTATAACCATGTAATCGTAATCGCCGTCCACCTTGCCCACTTCGATCAATATCCGGTTCAGCTCGGCATCGCTCAAGTTGGCCAATTCGTTGATGCCTGAACCGCCCGGAATGATCTTTAGTCCCAGAGGCCCGGTTATGATAATATCCTTCAGGCTTTTTCGCCCCTGCACCAGGTGCTGAATGTGATATTCGGGTGACAGCCCCAGCATAACGTCTATATTGGCCAGGCCCAGGTCAGCATCCAATAAGATAACCCGCTGTCCCTCGCTGCACAGGCTCAGCGACAGGTTTAACGCCAGGGTGCTTTTGCCCACCCCGCCTTTGCCGCTGCTGATCACAACGGTCCGGGTTTTTCTGCTGATGCCCATCATTTCGGCCTCTATTTGCTGGCGAACCCCTTGAGCCATTTTGCGCAGCTTGTCGGCCTGATCGCTTATCATGACTCATCTCCTCTCAACAGCATAGCGGCAATATTGAGGGAGTCGGGGACCTCAATATCATCGGGCACGTTTTGGCCGGTGGTGAAATAGGCCAAAGGCCGCTTAATCTCATTGAGGACGTTGATGATCTGGCCGTAGCGGTAAGTTTCGTCCAGTTTGGTGAATATCACCTTATTGACCGGTATTATGGAAAACTGCCGGTATACGTTGATGAGGTCTTTAGAGTCGGTGGTTACGCTCAATACCAGGATAATTTCATCAGGATGGCCCAATTCCACAAATTGATGCAGTTCAGCCATGTGCTCCCGGTTGTTGGGGCTCCGCCCGGCGGTGTCCACAAAAATGATATCATGCTGTTTGAATTCCTCCAGGGCGGCTTGCAGATCCAGGGGAGTGAAGGCTACACTGATAGGAATTCCTATGATGTCCGCAAAGGTGCGCAGCTGTTCGGCCGCAGAGATCCGGTAGGTATCAAGGGTGACCAAGGCCACCCGCTTGTTTTCCAGAAAGGTCATATTGGCGGCCAGCTTGGCAATGGTGGTGGTTTTGCCCACCCCGGTGGGCCCCACCACAAAAACCAGGTGGCCCTGCCGGCCCGTCTCCAGCTGTATAGGAGAAATATCCTGCACGTACTCCTGCAGGGTGCGCAGGCAGACATCGCGCGCCCATCGGTCATCACCGGACTCGGGCAGGCGGGCTTCAACACTGGCGGCTATTTCCTGGGCGATGCTTTTGTCTACATTATTGTGGAGGAGGATTTCATAAAAATAACGCACCGGCTCGGCCATGCCTTTGAGAAGATCGACTTCAAACATGCGGGCTTGAATGTCGCTCATCATGGCCTTCATCTTCTGCATTTCCTGCATCAGGCCGAGTTCGGCCCCGGGGTCCGTCATCATAACCGCCGGCTTTGCCGCCGCTCCTTCCGGCTCGACCGGCTTAGCCGTGCTCTGCCGCGCTTTGTCGGTATTGACCTGCAGGGTGTCGTCGACCGCCACCGTTATCTCTACTTGGGGAGGCGAAAACCAGCCCCGGAATCCCCGGGGTTTCACCTGCCGGGTCTGCAATATAATGGCGTCGGGCCCCATCTCCTGTTTGGCCAGCTGCAGGGCGGACTGAAAATCACGGGCCACATACTTCTTTATTTTCATGTCGAAACCATCCCTATCACTTCAACATTGGCATCACTGTCGACTTCATTGTATGACAAGACCACCAGGTTGGAAATAAAGCGGTCTATCAGGCGTTTGAAATAAAGGCGCAGTACCGGGGCGCAGATAAGAACGGGCGACTGCCCGCGCAGGCTCAGGTCTTCCTGCATACTGCTGATACGATCGATCATCTTCTGAGCAACATCCGGGTCCACCGCCAGGTAGGAGCCGAATTCGCTTTGCTGCACCGAATCGCGCAGGATTTCCTCCAGAGACGGGTCCAGGGTCAGAACCGCCAGTTTGCCCTGGTCATTGGCGTATTGCCTGGTTATCTGCCGTTTCAGGGCCTGGCGCACATACTCGGTCAATAAATCGGTGTCTTTAGTGATCTTGGCATAGTCGGCCAGGCTTTCGAGAATAGTGATCATGTCCCGGATAGACACCTGTTCTTTAAGCAGATTGGCCAAAACCCGCTGAATATCACCCAGACTCATTAAATCGGGAATCAGCTCATCGACCACTGCGGAATGGCTTTCTTTGATATAGCTGATGATGTTCTGAATCTCCTGCCGGCCCAATAATTCAAAAGCGTGGGCTTTGATCACCGAGGTCAGATGGGTGGCCAGCACCGAGGGGGGGTCGACTACCGTATATCCCGCCAGTTCGGCATGCTCTTTGTACGTGGTGCCGACCCAGCGGGCCGGCAGATTGAAGGCCGGTTCCACGGTGTTTATGCCCGGCAGGTCGGCATCGCTGCCAATCCCCGGGCCGATGGCCAGGTAATTTTCCAATAGCAGCTCGCCGTGAGCTATTTCTATGCCTTTGATTTTTATGGCATAGGAATTGGGCTTAAGCTGCATATTGTCGCGGATGCGCACCGGGGGTACGATAAAGCCCAGCTCCACCGCGCATTGCCTGCGTATCATCACGATACGGTCCAGGAGATCCCCGCCCTGATCGGAATCCACCAGGGGGATCAGGGCATAGCCCAGTTCCAGTTCCATTTTTTCTACCTGCAGCAGTTCGATGACATTTTCCGGCTTGCGGATCTGTTCGGCTTCCACATATTCTTCGCTCTCCGGCGCCGGGTCCGGCTCAGCCTGTTTATTGCGCAAATAGAAATACAAGAATCCGAAAAGGATACCCATTGAATACATAGGCAGTTTGGGGAGTCCTACCGTTCCCAGCGCGAACAGGATCAGGGCTGACATGCCCAGAGCGCGCGGGTAATTGAAGAGCTGCTTGGATAATTCCTGCCCCAAAGAATTGGTTGAGGCGCTGCGGGTCACAACGATGCCGGTGGCGGTAGAGATCAGCAGGGCCGGGATCTGGGTTACCAGACCGTCCCCCACCGTAAGTATGGTGTATATCTGCATGGACTCGGCCATGGAAAGCTGCCGTTGGGCCACACCGATGATAAATCCGCCTACGATATTGATGATTATGATGATGATCCCGGCGATGGCATCTCCTTTGACAAATTTGCTGGCCCCGTCCATAGCCCCGTAGAAGTCTGATTCGCGCTGCACCTTCTGGCGCCGGTCGCGGGCGGTTTGCTCATTGATCAAGCCGGCGTTGAGATCGGCGTCGATAGCCATCTGCTTCCCGGGCATGGCATCCAGGGTAAAGCGGGCCGCCACCTCCGAAACCCTTTCCGCGCCGCGGGTGATGACAATGAACTGAATAACCACCAGGATCAAGAAAATGACCATGCCCACCACCATATTGCCTCCCACCACAAAATTGCCGAAGGCTTCCACCACCTGCCCGGCATGGGCGTCAAGCAATATCAAGCGGGTGGTGGATACGTTCAAGGAGAGGCGGAACAGGGTCATGACCAGGAGCAATGAGGGGAATACCGAGAATTCCAGCGGGTCTACGTTGAACATGGACACCATCAGGATAATCAAAGCGAAAGTAATGTTAAAAGTCAAGAGGATGTCCAGCAAAAAAGGCGTCAGAGGGATGATCATCATCATCACGATGGTGACTACCAGCATGGCTATCAAAACGTCGCTGTTTGCCGTTAAGCGGTCTTTCCAGGCTTGTTCCTGGGCCACTTTCATTCCTCCCCGGTTACAGAGCCAGTTTTTTGTGGCGGTATACGAAGGCCAGAACCTCAGCTACGGCCTGATACATCTCCTCCGGCACCAGTGCCCCGATCTCTACGCTGTAGTACAGGGTGCGGGCCAGGGGCGGGTTCTCCACCATTACCACCTGATGCTCCTGTGCGATCTCCTTGATCTTCTGAGCTACGAAATCCTGGCCTTTGGCCACGACCATCGGGGCTTGCATCACATCCACCTCATATTTCAAAACCACGGCAAAATGGGTGGGATTGGTGATTACCACATCGGCTTTAGGGACCTCGGCCATCATCCGGCGCATGGCGTATTCGCGCTGAATCTGCTTCTGCCGGGCCTTGAGCTGAGGATCGCCCTCGCTCTGTTTGTATTCCTGCCGGATGTCATATTTGCTCATTTTCAAGGACTGTTCGTACTCATACCACTGGTAGAAATAATCCATAACCCCGATAATTATAAGCACCAGGCCGACTTTTAAAGCCAACTCAAATATCATATTGCTGAGCATTTTCACTATGGCCAGGGGGTCCATATCCACAAAACGCGGAAACAGGTCAAACTGCGTCTTGATGGTGGTATATACGATCCAGCCTACGATAACCACCTTGGCCATCGACTTGCCGAATTCCACCAGGGCGCGTTTGGAGAAGATGCGCTTGAATCCGGACAAAGGGTTGATGCGATCCGGCTTGGGAGATAAGGGTTCAGCGCTGAACACGAATCCCACCTGCATATAAGAAACCAGCAGGGCCGCTAAAAAGGTAGCTCCCATTATGGGCAAACATAACCGGGCCAGGACCAGCACCACTTCTCCCAGCAGGAACCGGGCATACTCCGGGGTAAACTCATACCAGCCCCGGTCCAGCAGATAGGTGGCGGTAAAGTGTTGCAAGGTGGAGACCATATGAGGCAGAGTGGCGAAGGTAACCACCGTTCCTACCGCCAGGATGACTGCCGCATTCAGGTCGCTGCTCTTGAATACCTGGCCTTTTTGCCGGGCCTCTTCCCTTTTTTTGGGGGTGGCCGGTTCCGTCCTTTCCCCGCTGCCCTGATCTTCTGCAAAAAGCTGGAGGTTAAAGCGATACCCGGCAAGCCGTTCATCCATGTCAGTTACCTCATCAAAGCCATGATTCCGTCAATATAGCCGAAAAACCTGGAGAAAAGCAGGTCAAATACCCACAGATATACCGGCAGCATCACCAGCAAACAGCCCAGCCCGATCAGGATCTTTAAGGGCAGCCCCACGATGAATACATTCATCTGCGGCACGGTCCGGGCGATGAATCCCATGGCCACATCAGTGATGAGTATGGCCACCACCAGAGGCGCGGCCACTTTCAAGGCGATCACAAACATTTCCGCACCGATGGAAAACAGGCTTTGATAGAATCCGCTGCCCAGTTTCAGTCCCAAAACCGGGATCACCTGGTAACTCTGGGCCACTGCCTGCAGCAGATAGTGGTGGCCATTGACCGCCAGATAGAACAACAGGGCTACGGTCTGGGTCAGGTTGCCCATCAGGGGAATCTGCATTCCCGATTGGGGATCAATTACATTGACAATGGCAAAGCCCATCTGCATATCCATCAATTGGCCGGCGGTTTGGATTCCGGCAAAGAGCATATAAGCAACCAGGCCAATTGTATAGCCCACCAGGATCTCCAGGACCACCGCCGCCATCATATACAGCGGGTTGGCGATCTCCACCCCGGAGGCAACGGGTAGAAAGTAGGCCATCATGCCGGCCAGGGCCAGGACCAGGATAATTTTAACCTGCCCCGGCATTTGCCTGCTGCTGAAGATGGGAGCGCTCAGAAACAAGCCGGATATTCTGGCCAGAACCAGGAGAAAGCCAAGGGCGGTAAATCCCATAGAACCCCTCTTTCTAGATGGTCACCATCTGGGGAATGGCCGTCAGCAAATTATGGGTGAAACTCACCAGAATATTGAGCATCCAGGGGCCGAAGATGAGCACCACCAGCAAGACCACTACAATTTTAGGCACAAACACCAGGGTCATTTCCTGAATCTGGGTGGTAGCCTGCAGTATGCTGATTAATAAACCGGTCAATAAGGCTGCGCCGAGAATGGGTGCTGATATAAGCAAGACGGTCAACACAGCTTCATTGGCAATCCCCAGTACAATGTCTTCGTACACTTTTTAAGGACCTCCCATTTATTTGAAACTCAATACCAGTGACTGAATCACCAGATCCCACCCGTCAACCAGGATGAACAGCAATATCTTAAAGGGCAGGGAGATCATCATCGGGGGCAGCATCATCATGCCCATAGACATCAAAGCGCTGGCAACCACCATATCGATCACCAGAAAAGGTATAAAAATAATGAAGCCGATCTGGAAAGCGGTTTTCAATTCACTGATGATAAAGGACGGAATCAGGACATAATTGGGTATATCGCTGAAATTGCGGGGCCGCTCCATTTGGGAAAGGCTGACAAACAGAGCCAGGTCCTTTTCCCGGGTCTGTTTAAACATAAAGCTGCGCAGTGGATCCATACCCTGGGTGAAGGCGGTCTGCTGGTCAATCTCCCCTTTCATGAAGGGCTGCAGGGCATTGTTGTTAACCTCCTGCAATACCGGAGCCATCACAAAAAAGGTCAAAAATAAAGCCAGGCCAATCAGGATCTGATTGGGCGGCATCTGCTGCGTGGCCAGCGAACTGCGCACAAAGGACAATACCACTATGATGCGGGTAAAGGAGGTCAGCATGATCAATATGGCCGGAGCCAGAGAAAGCACGGTCAAAAGCATAACCAGCTGCAGGGCCGATGATAATCCCTGCGGGTCGGCCGGATCCCCCCCGCCGATCTGCAGGTCGATATCAGGCAGCTGTATGGGCTCGGCCAGCGCCGGCTGGGCGAACCACATCACAAGGGCGGCTGCCAGACTCACCGCCGCTGAGGCATATAATAATTTTCTGGTCCTGTTACTCACAATCATCACTGCTTTTCACTTGGATCCCTTCTCGGCGTGGTTGGAAATCATATCCTGTAAACGGCGCGCCTGTTCGGCCATCAACTGGCTGAACTGATTATTGGAACTCCCCGGGCGGCTTCCGGGGGGCAAAGTCTGTCCCAATATCTTCGCCAACGGTCCCGGCTGGGCTTGACGGTCTGACAGAGGCTCCTGACTGATCTCTTCCAGCAGCTTGGCATTGTCAGTCTCAAACAACAGGTTGATGTGGTGTTCGGTGATACCCAGAGCGTAGAGCTTGCCCCCCACTTCGCAGAGTGCTATGCCCCGGTTCTGGCCCAGGATGACTTCGTCCACGATATGGACGTAAACGCCCTGCGATCGCGCCCTGGCGTTTTGGCCCAGATAACGGATCACCCAGCCCGAGGCGGCGATCAAAAGCAGAAGGAAAAACACCAGTTTGACGAATTCCCACCACAGGTTATTCTGCTGCGGGGCATTTTCCTGCCCCTTGTCAAGTTCCTCCTGCACGGCCCCGATGTCGTCTACCGCCCCGGTAATAGGAGCTGACAGCTGTAGGAAAGACAGGGCCAGCAAAATGATCAATAGGCACCGGCCTGCGTTTTTTCCGGTTTTAAGCCTTAGCATCACTGGTTAAAAGCCTTGCC
>NZ_DIPG01000031.1:36910-41770 GCF_002426325.1 Syntrophomonas sp. UBA5494
ATGGCATCGATCACCATGGCCTGCTGCCCCATAGCGCTGCACATGATAATACGGGCTTGGGAATCAAAGGCTCTGATCATTTTTACCGCGGCAATGCCGTCCATCTCCGGCATGGTGATGTCCATAGTGACCAGATCGGGCTTAAGATCTTTGTATTTCTCCAGGGCGGTTATCCCGTTTTCCGCCTCCCCGATTACCGCATAGCCGTTCTTGGTCAGGATGTCTTTGATCATCATCCTCATAAAAGCGGCATCGTCCACAATCAACACGTTTTTTGACATAGTGAGCCTCCTCGCCTGTTATTGAAGTTTATTAACCCGGTCAATGGGACTAATGATCGCGGTTATTCTGATCCCATAGTTTTCATCAATGACCACCACCTCGCCCCTGGCGATGAGCTTGCCATTGACAAGCAAGTCAACCGGTTCCCCGGCCATTTTGTCAAGCTGAATGATAGACCCCTGCTGCAGTTCCAGAACCTCTTTGATGGTCTTGCGGGCCTTGCCCAGCTCCACCGATACATCCAGGGGAACATCCATGATAAGGCCGATGTTCTGGGGCATGGAACCCAGAGGAAATTCGTGCAGAGAAGCAAACTGTACCGGCTGCACCGTCAGGGATGCCGGGGTTGGCTTCGGCGGGGGCGGTTCAGCCGCAAACGCCGTCTCAGGACCGGCCGGGCGGTCAGTCCCCAGACTGTCCCGGGCCAGTGCGGCTTCCAGCTGTTCAAAATGATCATCCGTCTCCGGCTCTGGCAATGAACTGTCCGTTTGCTGAGATTCTGACGGGCAGCTGTCACCGGTCAGCATTTCCATCATATGTTTGACCGCTTCGATGGGGGTGATCTGCATGATCTCACTTTCCAGAAGGTTTTCTATCTTCATCTGGAATTTGATGGTAACCAGTTCCTCAAACATGCTGTGTAAACCCAGTTTTTCTTCCCCCAGGTTGACCACCGTCAGCAAGGGCGGGGAAATATCAATACGGGTGTTGAACATGGTGGACAGGCTGGTAGTGGCTGAACCCATCATCTGGTTCATAGCCTCTCCAACCGCGCTTAACTCGATTTCACTGAGACTGCTGCGCCCCGCGCGGGGTTCCATGCCCATCATGAGATCGGCGATCATACCGGCATCCTCGGTTTTAACCACAAACACGTTGGCGCCGTGCAGACCTTCGCGGTACTGCACTTCCACGATCACATAAGGCATGGGGAAATCAGAGCGCAATTGCTCGCGGCTGATTACTTTAACCTCGGGGGTGGTGATGGCTACCTTGCGGTGCAGCAGAGTCGACAGTATAGTCGCTGAGGTGCCCATGGAGATATTGCCGATTTCCCCCAAAGTGTCGCGTTCAAATTCTGTGATCAATTCGGCCGTATTCTGGCCGCTTTTTTTATTCCCGCCCGCCAGGAGAGCATCGATTTCCTGCTGGGACAGAATTCCGTTATTCATCGTCATTTCCCTCCTTCATCACCCGGGAAACTTGCACTGCGTTACGACTTTCATAGATGCCGGGTTTGGCCAGGAATTTGGTTTTTTGGCCAATCGCCACTTCCAGAGGTTCTTTGATATTGCGCTCCAGGGAGATCACGTCGCCTATACCCAGTTCCAACAGATCCCCTACTGTGATGGTGGTTCTCCCCAGGACCACTTTAACGGGAATGAAAGTGTTTTCCAGCTTTTGTTGAATGGCAGCGACATTCTCCGGGCTTCTGGATTTGGTGCTGGTGGAGTAGTAATAATGCACACTCAAGCGATCCATAATAGGTTCCAAAACCAGAAATGGTATGCAGATGTTGATCATGCCCATCACATTTCCCATACGGGCTTCCAGGGAAACCATCATCATTATTTCCGCCGGAGACACCAGCTGCGTAAACTGGGGGTTGGTTTCCATTCTTTCCAGGGATGGACGCAGCTCGATGATCCCTCCCCAGGGTTCTTCAAAATAATCCAACATGCGTTGAACAATGCGTTCTATAACGCTCTGCTCGATTTCGGTCAAACCTCTGACCTTGGGAAGGGTGCTGCCCGGTCCGCCCAGGAGGCGGTCTAAGAAGGCAAAGCCCAGGTTGGGATTGATCTCCATGATGGCATTGCCTTCCAGGGGATATAGTGAAAAAATATTTAATATGGTCGGGTTGGGAATGGAACGGATAAATTCTTCATAACTCAACTGTTCCACTGACAGCACCTCAAGCTGCACCGGGGTGCGCAGTTGAGCCGATAAATAGGTGCCCAGGGAGCGCGCGTAGTTATCGTAAATGACCTGCAGGGTGTGGATCTGATCCTTGGAGAATTTGCTGGGCCTGCGAAAGTCATAAACCCGGATGCGCTTACGGTTTTGCTCTTCTTTCAATTCCTCCGCATTGACCGCCCCGTTGCTCAAGGCTGAAAGCAAAGCGTCAATTTCGTTTTGCGACAGAACTTCACTCACAAAAGACCCTCCCCTTAGGCCTGCTCCAGCTATTGCATGATGAATTTGGTAAAATACACATTCCTTATTACCTCGGCTCCCAGCTTGGCATTGAGCTGCCTGGTTATCTCGGCTTTGAGATTGTCGCGGTTGCGGATATCCAGATCGGCCACGGTTTTGCCCGCAAAAGTGTTGAGAATGGTATCTTTGATCACCGCCATATTCTTATTGACATCCTCTTTTTTCTTTTCGTCGGTCTCGATGGTGACCTCTACCTTCAAAAACCGGGTTCCGTTGACGTCATTGATATTGGTGGTGAACTCTCCCACCGACAGCAAAGCTCCCACTTTCACTTCAGCGCTATCAGCCTTGGGCGGCATAAGCGGAGCCAGGAGGCGGTCCATGATCAAATAGGAAGCGCCCACCGCCACTAGAAAAAACACCATCCCGATTATGATAATTTTGCCGTCAAACCCGGTTTTGGCCTTTTTCTCCAGGCCGTTTTCCTCCGCCATCGCAATTCCTCCTTGCCCGTTCTATTTCTTTAATGTAGTGAAAATGGCGCGCTTTATCTTGATGATCTGGGCGGATATGTGCCGGACGCTTTCTTTGACCACCAGCTTGCGGCCGGTGGTTAAGGTAACGACCGTATCCGGCGTCTCTTCCATCAACTCGATAAGGTCTATATTGACCAACAGTACTTCACCGTTTAAACGGGTTAAATATATCATTTCTCACCTCTGGTCATATGCTCCGGGGGCCTGGCCCCCGGAGCCGCGGCTTATCTCTTCAGATTGACCAATTCTTGCAGCATCTCATCCGAGGTGGTTATCACCCGGGAATTAGCCTGAAAACCCCTCTGGGTGATGATCATATCGGTGAACTCCTCCGATAGGTCGACATTGGACATTTCCAGACTGCTGGGCAGAATGGCGCCCATGCCCTGACTACCGGGCCCGCCGATAGAGGGGTCCCCGGAGTTACTGGATTGCTGGTAGAGGTTGCTTCCCATCTGCAGCAGTCCGGAGGGGTTCTGGAAATTGGCCAGGGCCACCCGGGCCAGGTTCATGATGGCTCCGTTGTCATAGACTCCCTGTATGGTGCCGTCAATGCCGACACTATAGCTCGACAGGCTGCCCATGGAATATCCGTCCTGGTGTTCGACCCAGGCGGACGATTTGGTGTTGAATTGAGTCAAACCGCCGAAATCGATGTCCAGCACCAGGTCATTGGCCCCCTCCTGGGAGCGGTCCACAGTCAATTGCAGTTGGGCGGCTTCAGGCAGGATGATAGCCCCGCCTTCGTCAAACTGCAGGTTGTAGACGCGCAGCATGCGGGTACCGCCGGCAGGGCTCTCTCCGGCAGCAATGTCCAGGGCTTCGAAATCGGCGGCATCATCGTAAGCTTCCATATTCTCAAATTCCGGATCCAGCGATATATCACAGGCCCAGTCGCTTACCGGGGGCGGACCGCTCTCAACCTCATGCTTGAAGAACCTGAAATATAAAGTCACTTCATTCCCCAGTGAATCGTAAACCGTTTTCGAGGTTATGACCGCATTATCGGCTGCAGGGTGCTGCCCGCCGTCGGCGGGGTCGATGTCACTGCCCGCGATTTGCGGAATGGTGAGGGTGGAATTTAAATTGCCTGAGAAGACCACGTTTTCGGTGGCTTTGGGGGCAATGGTTCTAAAGGCTGAAATATCGATATTCCGGGCGGCCTGGACAGTATCGATGATTCCATTGGCGTCCGCCACCCAGCCCTGCACCCGGTAACCATTGCTGGTGCTGACCAGGTAGCCCATGGTGTCAAAGTCGAAGTTCCCGGCCCGGCTGTAATATATCTGCCCGCCGTTGCTGAGCATGAAATAGCCGCTGCCATCGATAGCCATATCTGTAGACTTATTGGTTACAGTTGCCGGAGCCGGGGTATGGATCTGGTCGATACTGCTTATGGTCATCCCCAGGCCGATAGACATGGGGTTGGTGCCGCCCCGGGCGTCGGTGGCCAATGAGGCGCCGCGCATGGTCTGATATAAGGCCTCTTTGAACACCACCCGGCTCTTCTTATAACCCACCGTATTGACGTTGGCGATATTGTTGCCTATTATGTCCATTCGGGTCTGATGGTTTTTCAAACCGGACACGCCCGAATACATTGATCGCATCATGTTTTTCATGACCTCCTTTAAAGAGCGTTACTTGTGGATGCTTCCATCGCTCCGCATCCAGGGCTTCCTGAGAGGTCCAGCCCTAAATGATGACTGCACTGTCAATGTTGGTAAATACGTTTTGTTTGATGCTCTGATCATCCACCGCGGTTATCACGGTATTATTCTTGACGCTGACCACCAGAGCGAGACGATCCATTATGATCAGGGAATCCCGGGAGCCCTTTTGGCGAGCCTGGGTAACCGCGTTCTGGATCCGGTCCACATCCTCT
>NZ_DIPG01000031.1:41971-59395 GCF_002426325.1 Syntrophomonas sp. UBA5494
CCGGGCTGAACGTTTTTCTTACCCAGCGGCTGTATGGGTTGGGTTGGGAATAATGGACCCTCAATCATGGGATTCCTCCGTTTCGACTCCGAGCTGTTTCAGCAGCTGATCCAGTTTGTCCAGGATCTGGCTGTAATAAGCGGTTTCCATGCCTACCACCGAACCACCCAGTTCAATCACCGCCTCCATGCTCACCTCCTGGCCTTGAATCACCAGATAAGGAGTGCCCTGGCGCATAATCACCGAGTCCACGATGCCAACCGTGCTTTGCAGCTCTTCGTTCTCATCCAGATAGAGGTAGGCCACCTCCCGTCCCACCATCTGTCCGGCTTGCTGCATCATCATGCTGGGCAGCCAGCGGTTATTGATGGTGTCGGCCAGGCCGGTCATGGTGCTGTTCAGATTCTGCATCTGTTCAAGCGAGCTGAACGTGGCCATCTGTGAGATAAATTCCTTGTCCTCCATGGGCTGAAGCGGATTCTGATAGCGCAATTCCGTAACCAGCAGTTTGAGGAAGTCGTCTTTATCCATAATGGATTTATTGGATTTAGCGGCGGTTTGAGCCGTGTTATTGGCTGCGGCCGCAGTAGCTTCTACTGTCATCTGATCACCTCCTAAACCAATATGTTCATCTCACCGTCAGCAGAGTATCCATAAAGAGCTTCAATCTCCGGGCCTGCTATACCCGCAGTCTCCATTTCCAACGGCAGGGCTTCCTCCCCGTCCAGGTTGGAACGATGGCCTAAATTGCGCTGATTGCCCCAATTGTCCCGGTTCCAGTCGCTCATGCCGCTGAAATCCTGTTGATTGCCGACCTGTACTTCAACCTCGGTGCGGTCTACTTTCAGCCCCTGGTTTTCCAGGTTCTGGCGCAGATGAGTAAGGTTTGACTCCAGCATTTGCTTGACCTGATGGTTGTCGGTGATAAACCGGGCCGTGACCAGTCCGTCTTCAACCAGCACTTTGATGGACAATTTCCCCAGCGAATCCGGTTTCAGATCGATATTCATCTCCGAACTGCTCAGTTTTACCATCAGTTTGGCCCGCTCCACGATCTGATCGAACAGCTCCTGGGTTTGGGCCGGGTTGTGAAGAGCCTTGCCGGAATTGTCCGGGGCGCCGATAATTACCCGGGTTGCGCCCGGGGTTTCCCGGGTGTTTACCAACAGGGAGGGATCCGCATCCGCTTCGGTTGAAACCGCGGCATGCCCGGCGGAGGTTGTAATGCCCTCCGGCAGCTGGGCCGCGTTGAGGCGGCGGCTCTCGAAATCCAGCAGTTTCCTGGCCTGCCCCGGGTTGCTCTCCGCTGTTTCCTGGGGGGCGGCTACATCCTGATGCACTTTCAGCTTGAGCAGGACCTGGTTCTTATGACTTAATAGCATCATTTTGAACCTTTCCCTGCCATCATGCCCGGCCGCGCTGTTTTTATGGCTTTCAGCCTCCGCACCGCCGGAATTGTTCAGGAACTCTTCGCCTTCCAGAGGGGCGGCGGTCTGAACCGGGCCGGAACTGGCTGTTGCCGCACCGCTTGCACCCGCTGCGCCGGACTGCTGAAGCATCACGGCCCTGTATCTTGCCGGGCGTCTCCGCGGGCAAGACCGGCAATGCCTCAGCCGGTTGCTGTACTTCACCGCCCGCATCCGGGTTGATTGTCTCCGGGGCTGAATCCGGGACGGTCAGGGCATCGGCGCCCAAGCTCTCCCCGTCCGGGAGCGGAGCGGCCATGGCCTCAGCGGGGCTCGATGCGGTTTGCGGCTCTGAAGCCCTGGGTTCTGCGGCCTTGTGCCGGGGCTTATCGCTATGGGATCGGGCTTTCATGAGCTGATGCTTAAAGGCTCTTTTCCCATTAAGCTGAGCGGAAGCCGCTTCGCTTTTGTTCCTTGCGGATGGAGCGGGCTTCTCCGCTTTGGCCGCTACTACCTGGTTTACGCTGCATTGCAATATACTTTCACCTCCTTTCTTCAGATTCAGGGGTCGGAATAAGGCGTCTCGGCCGCTATTTGAAACACCTTACGCCCACACCCGACGCTTACGGCTCCGTCACCAGCATCTTGGAGGCAACGGCGGCGGCCCGGTCACGATTCATAAAAGGCAGAATCTCGGCTGCGGTTTCTTTTTCCATAGCGGAGAGAATGCCGATAATATCATCATCTTTTAAACGGGACAGGATGTCGGCGGCATCTTTAGCCTTCATATTGGCGAAATAAGGCGCCATATCTTTATAAGCCGCCGTTTTGGCCGCGGCCCCGGATTTCAGGTTGAGGACCTCCTGGTTCAAGCGGGCTACCTCTTCCTTTAAGCGGGCTTCACTGTCCTGGCTCTGCATGAGGGCGGTCTCAGCGGCCGACAGGCTGGCCTGTAGCTCGTTGATCTCGGCTTGCTGTTCCGCCAGGTTCTGTTCCAGCTGTACCAGCTCGGCAGGGCTGCCTTTATCCGGAGTTTTCTCCCCGCCTGAAGCCGGACTCATCCCGGGCAGATTCTGCAGGGCCGGCGGAGCCGTCAAGACCCCCAGGGCGACCAAAAAATACCAGCCGGCCGACAGGGCCGCCAAGACCAGTAGGCCCAGGCCCAATAATTTAACTGTCTTTAAACTATTCGTCATTGACAGACTCCTGCTTTACACCTTGTTGAGATTTTTCCGAAAATGACCCGCCACGGCCAGTTCATCTATGACCTTTTGCTCTTGCTGCTGCGCTTCTTTCCGGTATTCTTCAAATTGACGCTGCTTCAGCTTTTCCAGGGTGCTGGTTTCCCGGGCCTGCTCGAACAGCTTGACGCGCATGGTGTCCACTACGGATTCCGCTTCGTGCAAATGGCTTTGCACCTCATTTTTGCGCATGTGCAAAACCGGCAGATACTGGCGGCGGGCCAGCAGGTAAGAAAACGGGGCCGGGTCGCTTGTTTCCCTGATGCTGCTCTCAATGGCCTGCACCCGGTCTGCCAGCTGGTTGAGCTCTTGGGCGATTTCATCGCGCACCTGCAGGCTGGCCTGCAGGTTCTCACGGGCAATGTCCTTCTGCAGTGTGGAGATATCCAGTTTGGTTTGCAGCCTAAAATCAAAAGCTTTCATTATTTATCCCTGCCTGTCGGCGATATTTTGCAAGGCCGTATAAGTATCCGGGAATAGGGCCTCTTCATGAATATCCTGGCGCAAAAAGGTCTGGCATTGCTCAATGACGGTTATGGCCCGGTCTATGCGCGGGTTGGCGCCTTCCTTATAGGCCCCGATGTCGATTAAGTCCCGGGCCTCCTCGTAAGTGGCCAGAACACTGCGAAAATAATTGGCCACCCGCATGTGCTGGTCGTCGACCAGGTCGATCATGACCCGGCTGATACTCTGCAGTATATCAATAGCCGGGTAGATATTCTGCGCAGCGATGTTTCTGCTCAAAACAATATGCCCGTCCACAATGCCCCTCACCGCGTCGGTGATGGGCTCATTGATATCATCGCCCTCCACCAGGACCGAGTAAAGTCCGGTTATACTGCCCCGGGCCGCGGTTCCGGCCCGCTCCAGGAGTTTGGGCAGCAGCGCGAAAACCGAGGGGGTAAAGCCCCGGGTGGCCGGCGGCTCACCGATGGCCAGGCCTACTTCACGCTGCGCCAGCGCAAAACGGGTCAAAGAATCCATCAATAAAAGCACGTCAAGGCCCTGGTCGCGGAAATATTCAGCTATGCTGGTAGCCACGAAGGCTCCTTTCAGCCGCACCAGGGCCGGTTGATCGGAGGTGGCCACTACTACCACGGATCGGGCCAGCCCTTCCGTTCCCAGGTCCTTCTCCAAAAATTCCCTGACCTCGCGGCCGCGCTCCCCGATCAGGGCGATGACGATGATGTCAGCCGCCGTATTTCTCGCTGTCATGCCGATCAAGGTGCTTTTTCCCACCCCGCTGCCGGCAAAGATGCCAATCCGCTGCCCGCGCCCCACCGTATTCAGCCCGTCAATGGCCCTGACCCCCACCGGCAGGACTTCCTTGATGCGGGATCTCTCCATGGGGTTGGGGGGCTGATTCATGACCGGATAGGTGGCTTCTGCCTTGATTCGGCCTTTACCGTCGATGGGCTGCCCCAGACCGTCCAAGACCCGGCCCTGCAAGTCCATACCCACTTTTACCTGCAGGGTTTTGCCGGTGGCGATCAATTCACTCCCCGGGCCGATCCCTTCCACTTCGCCCAGCGGCATCAGCAGGATGCGGTCATTTTTGAATCCCACCACTTCCGCAGAAGTTAGGGGATGATTAGCATAATTGCTGCGGATGAAACACAACTCACCCAGGCTCAAGCGCGGGCCAACCGCTTCCAGCGTAAGGCCGATGGCCTGTGATATCCTGCCCTTGACCAGACACAACTGGGCCTTGTCGACGGTTTGCAGATGTCTGGTGAAAACTGCCCGGTCAATCATCGCCGCTCACTTCCCGCAGGAGCTGTTCCATATTATCCAGACGGGTCTCCAGGCGGGCATCGATCATCCCCACTTCGCTTTCCAACGTACACCCGCCCGCACTGATGCGATGATCGGCCACTGCCTTGACTTGGATCATCCCTTGATTGGCGTCGCTGTATAGCCCTGATCCGATCTCCTCCAGCACCTGGTCCAATTCAGCGGGATTAACGTGCACGGTTATATTGTCGGGACTGTCCAGCAAAGCGGTGGCGTCGCGAATCACGCCGAGGATAACGTCGGGGTTGGTCGCCAGCTCTGCCGCCACCACCTTTCTGGCGATCGCCATAGATAGGCGCAAAATATCGGCTTCGCAGTCCCGTATGGTTTGCAGCTTCTGCGCCCGGGCATTCTCCACCAGGGAGCGGCTTTCTTCTTCGGCCCGGGCCTTTAAAGCGGCCGTCTCCAGCCTGGCCTGCTCCAGCCCGTCCCGGTAGCCGTCTTTAAGAGCCTTTTCTTTCATTTCATGGGCGGCTTGAGAAGCCTGTATCTGCATGATCTCCGCTTCATCCCGGGCCGCCGCCATAATGGCCCCGGACTCCTCCCGGGCTTTTTCCAGGAGGTCAACGATCATGGCTTCGGTTTCCTGCAAAACCTTCTGGCTTTCCAACCGCAAGTACTCAAACTGCTCCCGGTCTTCCTCCCGGGGCCTTTCCGCTGAATGGGTCTGGGGAGGGGCGGTTTCCAACAGACCTATCCCCGCCAGCTCAATCAGCCTGGGATTGGAGCGCTGCAATGCACTGCCTTTGATAATGTTAGACAATGATTTCATCTCCTCCGCCGCGGGCCACCACTATTTCTCCGGTTTCTTCAAGGCGACGAATCACATTGACAATGCGCTGCTGCGCTTCTTCAACGTCTCTCAAGCGGACCGGCCCCATAAATTCAATATCTTCTTTCAACATATCAGCAGCCCGGGTGGACATATTGCTGAAAATTTTGTGGGATACCTCGGTACTGCTGCCTTTGAGCGCCATAGACAGGTCTTGGGATTCCACATCGCGCAGAAAGCGCTGAATGGAACGGTCATCAATCGTGACTATATCTTCAAACACAAACATCAGTTTCTTGATCTGTTCGGCCAATTCCGGATCCTGAACCTCCAGCGCCTCCATGATGGTTTTTTCCGTGCCTCTGTCGACCAGATTGAGGATCTGAACCACCGATCTGACGCCGCCGGCGCTGGCCAGCTCCTGAGGGCCGATGGTGGACAGTTTGCGCTCCAGGACATTCTCCACCTCTTTAATGATCTCCGGCGAAGTGGTATCCATGATGGCAATTCGCTTGGCCACTTCGGCCTGACGCTCCGGGGGCAGAGCGCCAAGTATGCTGGAGGCTTTATCCGGCTCCAGATAAGCCAGTATCAAGGCGATGGTCTGGGGGTGCTCGCCCTGGATAAAATTGAGCAGCTGGGCGGGTTCGGTTTTGCGCATGAAATCAAACGGCCTGACCTGTAAAGAGGCCGAAATGCGCGAAATAATCTCAGTCGTCTTTTCTTCGCCGTAAGCTTTTTCCAGGATCTCCTTGGCATAGGCGATGCCACCCTGGCTGATGAAATGCCGGGCCAGGCACATTTCAAAGAACTCGCGAAAAATTTCGTCCATGCGTTCCGAAGATATCTGGCGTATATTGGCGATTTCCAGGGTCAACTGTTCTATTTCTTCTTCACTCATATATTTGAAGATCTGAGCTGATTTTTCGGGACCCAGAAAAATCAGAAAATTGGCAGCCTTCTGCCTGCCGCTTAAAGTCTTTCTGGCTACCATGGCTTTCACCTCTAACCTTCCAGCAGCCAGGACTTGATTACCTGGGCTGCATTTTCAGGATTGCTTTGCACCAATTTGTCGATCTCTTCTTTGATCTTCTGGCTTTCACGGTCGGCGGGCGTCATGTTTTTATCAATCAGCTTCTCGAGACTGATTTCTTCGTCCGCCACTACCTCGAAACCGCTCAGGGGCACGCCGGCTTCAACCTGTGGAACCCTGTTTTTGCCCCTCATGCTCAAAAACACTGCCAGACAGGCCAGCAGGCCCGCTGCGGCCAGAGCCCAGGGCATCCACCCGCTGTTCAGCAGCTGGCCGACCGTACCGGGGACGGCTGCTTCCGGCACAGGCTGGGGATGAAAATCGATAAAGGCCACCGATATGTTTTCTTCCAGGCTGACATTCTCGTTGTCCCGATTTTCTCGCAGTCCGCAGGCGGTTGCCACAATATTGCGAACCGTATTTATTTTTTCCGCTTCAGTCGACCCCAGTTTCAGCCCCTGAGTGGCCGCATTATTTACCAGGACCGAAATGGTGAGGTAATCGTATTTGACCTCGCCCGGAGCATAGCGGGTGACGGTTTCAGTTTTATCAATCTCGTAATTGCGAGAAGTCTGGGATTTGTCATAAGATCCCTGAGTGCTGTCGACCTCGGTGTATTGCGGTATATTGTTGTCCGTTCCCGGAGCCGCCGCAGCAGAAGGCGTAGTGCCGGACTCTTTGATGATCTCCTCGCTGCGAATGAAGGCCCCTTCGGGATCATGATTGTAGGTCTCGGTGCGCTCCTCACGGTCGTTGAAGTTGAGTTCAGCGTTGACGCGAACCACGGCATTGTCTATGCCCAGGGTTTTGTCCAGCATGGTTTGAATGGCGGTCTGTTTTTCTTTTTCGTATTCCTTTTTCAGAGCCATCTGCATCTGCAGCTGTGATGAGGCCGCCAGGCTCTCCTGGGGCAGGACATCTGACAAGAGCGTGCCGTATTGGTCGACGATGACCACGTTCTCGGCGGTAAGCCGCTCTACGCTGTTGGCTACCAGATTGGTCACCGCCTGGACTTCTTGAGGACTCAGGCTCTGGCCGGGCTCGGTATTTATGACTACCGAAGCCTTGGCGGGTTCGTCCTGTTCAGAAAATAAGGATTGCTCGGGGAGGGCCAGGTTGACCTTGGCGGCTTTTACCTTTTCCAGGCGCTGGATGGTGCGGGCCAGTTCCCCTTGCAAGGCTTCCAGATATTTAACCCGCTTATCGGTCTGGGTTTCGCCGAAATTGGTACTCTGCCGAAAAAGTTCAAAACCCGATTCACCCTGGGGCAGGTTTTGCTCGGCCAGTTTCAGGCGGGTATTGTACTTGGCTTCAGCGGGAACCAGTATGGTCTGGCCGTTGTCCTCCAGCTGGTATGGGGTTCCCAGTTCTCCTAATTTGGCTACTATGGCTGCGGCGTCCTTGTCGCTAAGTTGCGTATAGAGCGGTTCATAATCGACCCGGGTGACATTCACCCAGGCTACGGCTGCAATACAAATCACTAAAGCGATTAAACCGACACTGAGGACTTTGCGGTTCAGGCTCATCTCCGCCCAAAGTCCTCTTGCGCCAGCGGCAAGCTGCCTGGCGCTGTTCAAAAAGGTTTCCATCTATCTTTTTTCTCCCCTGCCTGTTTACATCTGCATGCGCATGATTTCCTGATAGGACTCTACCAGGCGGTTGCGTATTTCAATGGTAAGCTGCAAAGCCAGATTGGCTTTTTCATAGGCAATCATGGTGTTATGCAAAAAATCCTCACTTCCCAGGGCTAATTGCTGCGCGCTCAGCGAGGCCTCCTGCTGCAGGCTGTCCACCCTGCCCAGGGCCTCTTGCAGGCTGTTCCAGAAACTGCCGCCCTGTCCCGGGGCAGCCTGAGGTCTGACTTCGCCCGGGGCGGCCGCAGGAGATAACACATTCAGATCAATGGGGTTTATGGCCATCAGGGATCACTCCTCTATCTGCCGATGTTCAACGCCCGGGCGGCCATGGCCCGGGTGGCTTCGATAACCTTGGCATTCGCCTCATAAGCCCGGGTGGCCGATATCATGTTGACCATTTCCTCAACCATGTTGACATTGGGGTAAGTGACATAGCCCTGTTCATCCGCATCGGGATGACCCGGCTCGTAAACCTTCTTGAAGGGGGCTTCATCATCATTGAGCGAATGAATCGCGCTTACTCTGACCCCGCCTCCGCCAGATTCCAGGCTGCTTTTTAATATAGCGGCAAAACTGCCCTTCACCGCGCTGCCAGGACGGGCTTCGAACAAAACCACCTGGCGGCGATAAGGCCCGGTCCCCCCCGCGACCCGGGTGGTCTCGGCATTGGCCATATTGTTGGCAATGGTGTCCAAGCGCAATCTCTGGGCCGTTAAACCGCTGGCACTGATGTCGATGCCATCGAGAAAACTCATGTTTTACCCCCTTCCGGTAATGGCCAGGCGCAGCAAGCGAATCTCATTGCTCATGCTCTGACTAAGGGCTTCGTATAAGAGGTTGTTCTTAGTCAAACCCGCCATTTCCGCGTCAATGTCCACGTTGTTGCCGTCATTGCGGTAGGATGAGTCGGTGATTTGATCGACCACTATAGTATCCAACGCGCCCGTCCGCGCCGCCCGGCCTTGAATATGCCTGGGATCGGTAGTCGTCAGCCGTTTGTCCCCGGGTCCTAAAAGCCAGGCCTTGCGCATGTTTTTGGCAAAGAGCACCTCGCTGCGTTTAAATCCCGGCGTATCCACGTTAGCTATATTATCGGCCGTGACTTCTTTAGCACGCCAGGTGATGTCCATTGCCCTATTTAATAGGGACTGAGTTCCTGAATTGAATACCCGGCTGAGCAATTTATCACCCCTTTTTGTATTATCCAAGCTAAAGCAATGCTTCTACTCGACTCAACAAAATTCCTGCAATTATTAGCAGAAACATCACATAAATCCGTAATTTTACAAAAGTTTTACGACTTGGTTATATACTCAGAAATTACAATTAGCAGCCATGCCTTGCGGGGTTTGCTTTTCCGGTGCAGAAAAAAAGAATAAGGACTGGGAAATTAGGCTTACTTTTGTCGAAGCCCAACCTCCAGCCCTTGTGTTTCCCGGTCTTACAGGACTATTTTCTCAGTTCCTCAAAAAGGTAATCGTTCAGTACCTTGATATAGGTGCCTTTCATGCCCAGGGAGCGCGACTCAATAACCCCCGCGCTCTCGAACTTCCTTAAGGCGCTCACGATGACCGAGCGTGTGATCCCCACTTTATCCGCGATGCGGCTGGCTACCAGCAAACCTTCGGTGCCGTTCAACTCGGCGATGATATGCTCGATGGCGCCTTTTTCCGAGTAAGACAGTGTGGCCAGGGCGATCTGCACCGAGGCCTTCTTGCGGGCCTGCTCTTCTACTCGCTCCGAGGTCATGCGCATGATTTCATTGGCCACCACAATAGCCCCGTACTCGGCCAGGACGATGTCCTCTTCCGTAAATTTACTGGCGTTATCCCGCACCAGTATCAAGGTGCCGATGCGCTTGGCGCCTCCAAATACCGGGGTAATGGACCAGACGCGGTCTGAACACTCACAGTCCCCGTTGTTGTAGTTAAAAATGCATTTGCGCCCCTTTTCCAGAACCACATTGGTCTGGGTCTCCTGTATATTGGTGAACTCCTGGTTAAAGCTCTCCGGGAAGCGCTCGGCATGGTAAATCAGCTTTTGGATATCAGCACAAGCGGTATCGGGGTGAAAGGCGTATCCCGCGATCTGTCCGCGGCGGCCCACTATGAAGACGCTGCACTCCAGGTTAAGTGAAAGCACTTCACAGATCTCATAGAAATTGACCGGGTTGCCTCCGATTTTCTGCAGAGACCTGTTAATGGAGCGCGATTTCTCTAAAAGCGTTCTGCCCATATAGATGACCTCCTACAATATAAATCTGCTCAAATCCTCATCCTGCACTATTTTTTCCAGGCGCTGATTAACAAAGGCCTGATCTACAGCGATTGCCTGACCCTGCATATAGGGTGAGTGGAACAATAAATCCTCCAGGACCTTTTCCATGATGGTGTGCAAGCGGCGGGCGCCGATGTTCTCGGTGCGGTCATTCACTTCGGTGGCTACGGCGGCGATGTAATCAATGGCCTCCGGGCTGAAATCGATCTTCACCTCTTCAGTGGCCAGAAGCACCGTGTACTGCTTCAGCAAAGAATTATGGGGTTCGGTCAGGATGCGCTTCAAGTCCTCTTTATTGAGGGTCTGCAGTTCCACCCGGATGGGGAAGCGCCCCTGCAGCTCGGGGATCAGGTCCGAAGGTTTGCTGACATGAAAGGCCCCGGCGGCGATAAACAGCATGTGATCGGTCTTAACCGCGCCGTATTTGGTCATGATAGTGGAGCCTTCCACCACCGGCAGAATATCTCTCTGCACGCCGCCCCGGGACACATCGGGTCCGTAACCGCCTTCCCGGCCCGCTATCTTGTCGATTTCATCGAGAAAGATGATGCCATCCTGCTCAGCCCGGTTTATAGCGATGCGATATACTTCATCCATGTCGATCAAGCGCCCGGCTTCCTCATAGATCAATATCTTGCGGGCTTCCGCAACCGTCATTTTCCGCTTTTTGCGCTTGGCGGGCATGAGGTTGCCGAACATATCCTGGAGGTTGACCCCCATGTCCCCCATCCCGGATCCAGAAAAAACCTCGAGAAAAGAGGGGCTTTTTTCTTCAACTTCAATTTCAACTATCGTTTCTTCCATTTCCAGGCGGGAAATCTTGTGCCGCAGAATCTGGCGCTGTTCTTCCATCGATTTGGGCTCCTGCTCCTCATCCTGGGCCTGCTGCTGCTGGGCTGCGCCGCCCAAAAACAACTCCAGGGGGTTTATGGCAGCCAGGCTCTTTTTCCTGCGCGGCAAGAGGCATTCCGCCAAGCGCTCCTCGGCCAGCATACGGGCGCGGTCCTCTACCTCTTCCATTTTCTCGGCTTTCACCATGCGAATGGCGGTTTCCACCAGATCCCTTACCATTGAGTCAACATCCCGGCCTACATAACCCACTTCAGTGAATTTGGTTGCTTCAACTTTGACAAAAGGGGCTTTTACCATTTTGGCCAGGCGGCGGGCGATTTCAGTCTTGCCCACACCGGTAGGACCTATCATAATGATATTTTTGGGATATATTTCTTCCTGCCATTCGGCCTTAAGCAGTTTGCGGCGATAGCGGTTGCGCAGAGCTATGGCCACCGCCTTTTTGGCCTCTTTCTGGCCCACGATGTATTTATCCAATTCGGCAACGATCTCTTTAGGGGTAAGGTTGTGCACGGTTTCCTCCTAACTGACCAGTCTATGCGATGGTCTCCACGGTAATGTGGTGGTTGGTGTATATACAGATATCAGCCGCGATAGAAAGAGCCTGGCGCGCGATTTCTTCGGCCTCCATATCGGTGTGCCTCACCAAAGCCCGGGCTGCCGCCAGGGCATACGCCCCCCCGGAACCTATGGCGGTCACCCCGTCATCCGGTTCGATCAATTCGCCATTTCCCGAAATCAAAAGCATCTTTTCCCGATCGGCGACAATCAGCAAAGCCTCCAGTTTTCTCAACACCTTGTCACTGCGCCAGTCCCGGGCCAGTTCAACCCCGGCCTTGGTAAGGTTGCCGCCGCTTTGCTTCAGTTTCTCTTCGAAGCGGGTGAAAAGGGTGAAAGCGTCGGCGACTGAACCGGCAAAGCCGGATATGATGCGCCCCTCGTAGAGACGGCGAATCTTATTGGCGGTCTGCTTCATAACCGTATTCTGGCCGAAGGTAACCTGACCGTCGCCGGCAATAGCGGTTTTACCGCCTTTTCTTACTGCTACGATAGTTGTGCCTTGAAACATGTTTACCTCCTAGGCAGGGTTCGGTCATGAACCCGTTTAATGTCTTCCTTGGTCAAATGGGTATATA
Source organism: Syntrophomonas sp. UBA5494 (assembly GCF_002426325.1). Taxonomy (NCBI): domain Bacteria; kingdom Bacillati; phylum Bacillota; class Clostridia; order Eubacteriales; family Syntrophomonadaceae; genus Syntrophomonas; species Syntrophomonas sp. UBA5494. The sequence goes on from NZ_DIPG01000031.1 coordinate 54,120, forward strand.
TCTGCGTAGTGGACAATTTTACGTGCCCCAGCAGTTCCTGCACCGAGCGCAAATCGGCCCCCCGGTTGAGCAGGTGGGTGGCAAAAGTATGCCTCAGGGTGTGCGGGCTGACTTTGATGTTGATGGCCAGGGCATCCACGTATTTATTAATGATATTCCTTACCCCCCGAACCGATAACTGCCGGCCAAACCTGTTTAAAAATAAGGCGCTGCTGGCGCTCTTTTTTTGGTGCAAAAGGCTTTCCCGCACCTTCAGGTAGCGGCTTAGAAATTCGGCCGACTGTTTGCCCAGGGGAACGATGCGCTCCTTGCCCCCTTTGCCGGCGACCTTGATAACGCCCTGCTGCCGGTTGAGATCGGCAGCATTCAGGCCGACCAGCTCAGACACCCGGATGCCGGTGGCATATAAGAGTTCCAGCAAGGCGCGGTCTCGCATTCCCAATGGTTTGGAGATATCAGGGGCTTCGATCAACTGGGCGACTTCGATGGGATAGAGGAAGTTGGGCAGGCGCTGGTCCTGTTTGGGCGTGGCCACCGCGGCGATGGGATTGCTGGGCAAAACGTTCTCCCGGCACAGGTAGCGCACGAAGGATCGCAAAGCTGCCAGTTTTCTGGCCATAGTTGAGCGCTGCATCCCTTGCTGCTGCAGGACGGACAGATATTCGCGCACCGACTTGTGGTCAATCTTATTCAGATCGAGGTCCTCAACATCGGCGCCATGCCGTCGGGCCAAAAATTGAAAATATTGTTCCAAATCGGTGCGGTAACTGACCAGGGTCAGTTTGGAGGCGTTTTTTACCACCCGCAAATAGTTTAAAAATTCTTCAATATAACGCAAAATCATATGGTTTCACCTGAATTGCTTATCTAAGCACAAATGTTAGCACAATTAGGTGACTTTTACAATGTGTTTTGCAACAATTCAGAAAACTCATGCAAATCTTGCAAGGATCTAGTCATATAGGCCAAATTTCTTTGTTTTTTATCTTTAATTACCTCGGGCAGTCCGGGCAAGATGCCGAAATTAGCGTTCATGGGCTGGAACTTCCCGGGGTTGTCAGTGGTTATATGGTGAATCAAAGCTCCCAGCATGGTGGTTTGCGGCAGCGTCAGGGCTGCTTTCCCCTGAAGACGGCGGCCCAGGCTTAAGCCTGCCCAGATACCGCTGGCGGCAGATTCCATATACCCTTCCACGCCGGTAAGCTGTCCGGCTAAAAACAAGCCGGGGCGGGATTTAAACTGCAGGCCGGCACTCAAGCAGCGGGGGCTGTTGACATAGGTGTTGCGATGCATCACCCCGTAGCGAACAAATTCAGCCCTTTTAAGACCGGGAATTAGACGCAAGACCCGCTCCTGCTCGCCCCAGCGCAGCCGGGTTTGAAAGCCCACCAAGCCCCATAAATTTCCCTCTTCATCCTCCTGGCGCAACTGAACCACCGCATAAGGGCGCGGGCCGCCCGCAGGGGAATTGAGTCCCACCGGGCGCATGGGGCCAAAGCGCAGGGTATCCACCCCGCGGTGGGCTATGAACTCAATGGGCATACAGCCTTCGAACACCATTCCCCGGTCGGCGGCGTGCGGCTCCAGGGCATCGGCCGCCACCAGTTCGCGGTAAAATGTCAGGTATTCTTCCTTATTCATAGGACAGTTGTAATAATCCGCGCTGCCCTTGCCATATCGGGAGGCTTTGAATACTATGCTTTCGTCCAGGCTGGCTCTGGTAACGGTTGGAGCCACCGCATCATAAAAATAGAGGTTTTCCTCGCCGCTGATCTTCTGCAGCGCGTCCGCCATGGCCTCTGAGGTCAGGGGCCCGGTAGCGATAATACAGGGACGCTCCGGTATGGAGCGCATCTCCTGCCGCTCAACCGTTATCAGGGGATGGGCCGCTATCTTTTCGCTTACCAGACGGCTGAATTTGGCCCGGTCAACGGCCAGGGCCGAACCGGCCGGAACCCGGGCCGCCTCTGCGCAGGGCAGCAACAGAGAACCCAGGATTCTCATCTCTTTTTTGAGCAAACCCTGGGCGGTATCCGGCTGTTCTGATTTTAAGGAATTGCTGCATACCAATTCGGCCAGATCCCCGCTCTGATGAACCGGGGTTTTAAGGCCGGGCCTCATTTCCCAAATAACGACAGGGATGCCCTGCCGGGCCAAGGCATAGGCTGCCTCGCATCCGGCCAGGCCTCCGCCAATGACGTCAATCCGCACCGTCCGGCCTCATTTCTTGATGTATTTGCACTCCGGGTTCTGGCATACCGCCTGTTTGGATTTGTCGGCTCCGACCTTTTCCACCATAACCTGCCCGCACTGGGGGCATAATTCTCCGGTAGGCTGCTGCCAGGAGACCAACTTGCATTCAGGGTAATTGCTGCAGCCGTAAAAGCGGCGGCCTTTTTTGCTCTTCAAGCCTACGATTTTCCCGCCGCACAAAGGACACAGCACTCCGATTTCCTCATTAATGGATTCGGTGTGGCGGCAGTCGGGGAAACCGGAACAGGCCAGGAATTTCCCGAAGCGCCCGTGTTTGATGAAAAGGGGGCGTTCGCATTTCGGGCAGGCTTTGCCGGCTTCTTCATCCTTGATCTCCACTTTGCCGATCAGTTCTTTAGCCTTTTCCAAATCCTCCGCAAACGGTTCATAGAAATCCGCCACCACCCGGCGCCACTCCAACTTGCCCTCTTCAATCTGATCCAGTTCTTCCTCCATGTGGGCGGTAAAATCGACATCCATGATCTTGGGGAAATTGGCCTTCAACAGGTCAACTACGATGACTCCCAGTTCTGTAGGGGCAAATTGCCGGTTCTGCCTCTCCACATAATTTCTCTTTAAAATGGTATCGATGATGGGGGCATAAGTGCTGGGGCGGCCAATGTTATTGTCTTCCAGGAACTTCACCAGGCTGGCCTCGGTAAAACGCGCCGGGGGCTGAGTGAAATGCTGTTCCGGGTTAAGGCCTTTAAGGGTTAAAGCCTGATTCTCGTTTAAATCCGGCAATGGCTTCCCCATATCCTCTTCGTCATGGTCATTATAGACCTTTTTATAGCCCGGGAATTTGAGTTGTGATGAGGTGGCCCTAAGCCCGTAGTCCCCACCTTTAATGTCGATGGTGACACTGTCATACACCGCCGGGGTCATCTGGCTGGCCACAAAGCGCTCCCAGATCAATTTATAGAGCCGGTACTGGTCGCGGGTGAGGCTGTTTTTAACGCTTTCCGGGGTGCGCGCCACCATGGTGGGGCGGATCGCCTCATGGGCATCCTGGGAGCCTTTTTTGCTTTTGTATTCATTGGGCTTTACAGGGGCATATGCGGAACCGTATTGTGCGGCGATGAACTGCAGGGCTTCCTCCTGAGCTACGCCGGCAATGCGGGTGGAGTCAGTTCTAAGATAGGTGATCAGGCCCACCGTGCCCTCTTTTCCTATCTCCAGGCCTTCGTACAGCTCCTGGGCCACCTTCATGGTGCGCTTGGAATAGAAGTTCAGCTGCTTGCTGGCTTCCTGCTGCATGGTGCTGGTAGTGAAAGGCGGGCTGGGTTTTTTGCGTTTTTCCTTTTTCTCTATTTTGGCCACTGAAAAGGAGGCCTGTTCCAGGTCGCCGACGATCCGGTCCTTCTGCTCGGCATTGCCGATTTCGATTTTATTGTCCTGGTATGAATTCAGTTTAGCGATGATGGTGTGCTTTTTATTGTCGGTCAGCTCAGCATTGATGGTCCAATATTCTTCACTCACAAATTGCTGGATTTCTTCTTCCCGTTCACAGATAAGCCTGACTACCACCGATTGCACCCGGCCCGCACTCAGGCCCTTGCGTACCTTGCTCCACAGCAAGGGGCTGAGATTGTATCCCACCAGGCGATCCAAGACCCGCCGGGCCTGCTGGGCATTAACCCGGTCCAGATCTACCGGGCGTGATTTTTTAATGGCCTGCATTACGGCATCCTTGGTTATTTCATGAAACTCGATGCGGCATTTGCTGCCGGCGGGTATTTTCATGGCATTCTGCAGGTGCCAGGCGATGGCTTCTCCTTCCCGGTCGGGGTCGGTCGCCAGCAAAACCCGGCCGGCTTTGGCGGACTCATCTTTTATATCTTTCAAAATATCGCCTTTACCCCGAATGGTAATGTACTGGGGTTCAAACGATTTTTCAATATCAATTCCCAATTTACTTTTGGGCAAATCTTTGATATGACCTACCGAAGCCTTTATTTTATAGGTCTTCCCCAAGAATTTGCCCAATGTTTTGGCCTTGGCGGCCGATTCCACAATAACCAGGGTGCTACCCGCCAATCATATCACCTCTCCTGTGTTTGTTAAACTAGCCAATCTTTACATAGTAATTGCCCGGCAATGATTGTACTATACCTTCTAGCTCCAGCTTTAGCAAGATCAAGCTTAAATCGCCGGGCTGCAAACCGGTCAAACGCAAGAGTTCATCGCGATGGCATTTCTCGAACCCCATATGCATTAACACCAGGTTTTCCGTGTCCTCATAAATGGGCAGAGCGGGTTGCACCAGGCCTGCAGCCGGTTCTGCCGGGGCCCAACCGGGAAACTCCTCCAAAACATCGTCAACACAGGTCACCAGTTTAGCCCCCTGTTTTATCAAAGAATTGGTTCCAGCGCTATGCAGGCTGCTGATAGGGCCGGGAACAGCGAATACCTCGCGGCCTTGTTCCAGGGCAAAATCCGCGGTGATCAAAGCCCCGCTCTGCTTTCGCGCTTCCACTACCAGAACCCCCAGAGAAAGCCCGGAAATAATGCGGTTTCTCATTGGGAAATGATTGGGTAATGGCGGAGTGCTCCAGGGAAACTCACTGATTACCAATCCTTCACTGCAGATTTGCTGGTATAAGGCCTGGTTTTCCCGCGGGTACACGATATTGATACCGCTTCCCAGCACGCTGACGGTTGCTCCTCCGGCTTCGAGGGCGCCCAGATGAGCCTGACTGTCGATGCCCCGGGCCAGCCCGCTGACAATGGTCAATCCCCTCCCGGCCAGCTTTAGAGCCAACTCCCGGGCCACTTTGCGGCCGTACTGCGTAGCCTTCCTTGAGCCTACTACGGCCAAACACTGTCCCTGGATCAATTCCACCCGGCCGCGGCAATAGAGCAGCTGCGGCGGGTTGGGTATCTGCCTGAGGCTAAAAGGATAACGTTTCTCGCCCGGCCAAATTATGTCCACCCCCTGGCTATCCAGCATGCTGCCTATCGTCAGCGGATCCAGGCGGCGGCGCCTTTCTATAAAAGCATCGGCTACAGCGGGCGGCAAAAAA
>NZ_DIPG01000031.1:59629-64663 GCF_002426325.1 Syntrophomonas sp. UBA5494
AACAGGTACGATTTTCCAGTCTAATGCCATTGATAACATAAAAATTTTTTTACTGCAAGCATTTAATCCCCAAGCATCCAAAACGGTCAGAATTTGCCTAACGATTTAAATCGCCGGCGGGGAAAAATAATGGCGTAAGATTTATACAGCTTCAAAAGAAAGGAGTGATTCAATTTGCTGTCCGATTTAATGGATCGCCGTAATTCTGCGATAAGAAAAATGATGGGCAATGATAAAGCCGACCCCGGCACCTATAGTTTTCTGCAACCTGGATGGTGGGCCTTGCATGCCGCTGCCATAACCGGACTTTACATTATGGCTAAACGCGCCGGCAAGAATGACTGCTACTAGGCTTTCAAAAACAGCTCCCCCGCCGTACGAATCCCTTATCGCTCAGCGAAGGGTTCAGGCATTTTCAAGAGGCGGTCTGACGATCGCCTCTTGAATTAAAACCTTTCCAAAATCATAAAAAAACTTTCATTTCTCCTTTTATAATTCAAACTCTGTGGTTTTTTGTCAAACTTTACGATAATTTTATATATAATATATATCTGCCTTTTATAATTTCAAGGAGTTCTTTTGATGCTGATAATTTTGCTCAATTATACGGCTCTCTTGGTATACCTATTCATGGGGTTTCATGCCTATAACACCAACCCCCGGGAAAATTTAAACCGCCTCTTTTTGGCGGTGTGCCTGTTATTTGCCCATAATATCTTTTTCGAGCTGATGGTATTCAGCTCTATAGATCCGGCCAACGCCTATTTGTTCGGTCAGATTGCCGAATTAGGATGGTTGAATTACCCTGGGTTGATGTTAATTATGGCGCTGATTATCAGCCGCCAAGAGAAATATGTGGATAAACCCGTCAAACAGATGGCGGTGTTTCTGCCCGGGATACTATTAAGCTTTTATGAGCTATTGATTAACAATTACTCGCTCCGGGACAACCCGACAGTTTTGCTGCTCGAACAAGTCGAATATGCCTACGCCTATCTTTACCTGTTCATATGCTTGCTTTTGGTTGTGCACTGGAAGCGCTCCGCCTCTTCGGAAAGAGAAAAGAAACAGTCGGCAATCATTCTCAGCTTTGCGGCCGCCGCTTTTGTGATCGGAGCGGTCAATGACCTGATATTGACCAGGCTCATACCGGATTATCCCTGCGTCGATCAATTTATATTTCTGATTTTGGTATTCGCCATCTGGTACGTCAAAGCGAAGTACCGCTTTATGAGCGTATCTTCGTTGATAAGCGCTGAAGACATCGTCAGTAAAATCGATGAAATCGTCCTGGTTTTAACCTCACAGGGCGAGATCTCAGATATGAATCAGGCTGGTGAAAGGGCCCTGGGTACTGACAAAAGGGAAATAACCGGAAAACCTGTCAACAGTATTATCAATTTAGATTTTGCGGATATTTTAAGGGAGATCAAAGGCCGGCCCAGTTATATATGGGGAGAAGAACTGTTCCTCAAGACCCGGCAAAACACAGGTTTGCCCGTCAAGGTGAGCATTTCATCCATAAAAGATCAGGGCGGCAACCTGATAGGGATATTACTCATTTGCCAGGACAAAACCATGGTTAAAGAACTGCAGGCCGAAATAAGCCAGCGTAAAACCAAAGAACAGCAGCTCAAGTATTTAAGCCTTCACGATCCATTGACCGGGCTGTACAATCGCACCTATTTCGAGCAGCAAATGCGGCAGAGAAAAGGCAGCAGCAGTATTATCGTATGCGATGTCGATGGACTGAAACTGATCAACGACACCTTTGGCCATGAGGCCGGGGACCGGTTATTGATCAAATCGGCCTCCATCATACAGTCGGCTTTAGACAATTCCCTCAAGCTGGCCCGAATCGGGGGAGATGAATTTGCGGTTTTGATACCTCATAACAACAGAGACCAGATCCATGAAATCTGTGCCGCCATAAACCGGGCGGTAAAACAATGCAACAGCAATAACCCCCAGATAATGATCAGTATTTCTATCGGCTTTGCCATTTCCAGCTCTGATTTTCACGATATCAATGAACTGTATAAAGAAGCGGACGATAACATGTACCGTGAAAAACTGAATCATATCCAGAGTTTCAGGAGCAGCATGGTGCAGGGCATGATGAAGACCCTGGAGGCCCGTGATTTCCTCACTGAAGGCCATGCCGAACGGATGCGGGAGCTGATCTGGAATCTGGGCACTTATGTCGGTCTAAGGTCCAACATGCTCACCAATCTGCAGCTTCTGGCCCAGTTCCATGATATCGGCAAGGTTGGTATTTCTGATAAAATACTGTTCAAACCGGGAACACTCACTGAAATCGAAAGGCTGGAAATGCAGCGCCACAGTGAGATCGGCTACCGCATCGCTCAATCCATTCCGGACTTGAGCAGCATCTCGGACTTGATCCTCAAACATCATGAGCGCTGGGACGGCAGGGGATATCCGCTGGGTGTCAAAGGCGAAGATATTCCCCTGGAATGCCGCGTTTTAGCTATAGTCGACGCTTACGACGCTATGACTAATGATCGCCCTTACCGGAAAGCCATGTCAGAGGAAGAAGCCCTGGCAGAAATTGAAAACAACGCGGGGACACAATTCGATCCGGCACTGGTGGCCAAATTCCTGCATATGCTCAGAAAGAGTGACCGGGACTCGACCGCCCCCGATTCAGAACTTTCCATAAAGGATGCGGCGTTATGACTTTTATCTGATATTCCTCACCCCACCATTCGGGCAAGTTTTTTCCTATACACATAAGCCGCTGCTACCATGGTCAAAATCATATAGCCTGCCATAATCAGCCAGCCTTCGGCAAAGCCTTGGATCAGTTACGCGGTAGAAATCCAGTATCCCTTCGGTCAGATACAGCCGCAAGTTTTTGGCCATATCGGTATTGTAATTGTTAAAGTGATATTCGATACTTGTGTTTTTCCCATTTTGTAGGTCGGCGCTAAATCTTTCACCGACAACGACCACGCCGTTTACTTTTCCTTGGGCATATAGGTCAAACGCCGTATCATAGTCTGCTTCCACTGCTTCAAAATATGGATTCTGCCCCAAGGGGGAAATCTGGGTGAAGATGGATGTTTCAAGCATCGTTCCGTAAGTCCCGCTATCCTCATTGACAAAAGCCAGTTTCAGTGCTGTAAAATTGCCGAAGGTAAGGGCAAAGACAAGGAGAATGATGGTAGGGGCGATGATTCCCGCCACAATGGACTTCGGGTCGGCTTTGAACAGTAAAAATAGTTTTTTTAATTCCGCTGTAAATACTCTCATCATCTGACCTCCTCACTGCGTACCCATCTTGTATATATAAAAATAATCAAGGAAAACGCTGCAATAAATGCAAGGCTCAAAAAGGTAAAACCGGCAGCGAGATTAACATTGCCATTGAAATAGCACCATCGAACAACTTCTATGGCGTAAGTCGCAGGGTTTATGCTTCCCAAAGCATTGGCAATATCTCCGAAATAGGAAAGCGGACCGAAACCGCCGCCGCCAACCCAAAGGGCCAATGCGGTCGCAATGGATATCAAAAAGGCTGTCAGTGTCGATTTGATATAAATACCAATGCACATGCCGACACAGACAAATATGCCGTAAACCAGTAATAAAGAAAGTGAAAATGGCAGGGTGTGAACAGGTAAAGCTTTGGAAATCAGGAAAAAGATGATGAGAAATACAAGGCCCGAAACAAAGCATTTGATAATATTGGCAATTATTTTACCTGTTGCCGTAATTCCCGCAGGATAGGGTGAAAGTTTCAGTAATTTCGTTGTTTTATTTTCCCATTCGCTTGTCATGGATAACATACCGAATAGAAGCCCTGAGAGCACTAATCCAAACACGAAAACACTTACCCCGAATCCCGTATCCCAGGGGATATCCTGTTCATACACCGTTGTTTCGGCAATGATAATATTTCCGCCGTTTCGCAACGAATCGATATAGCTGACCAATGCACCGTCAAGGCGGTTTCTGAAATTTTTGGTCATATTTTCATTGACGTCGTTGAGATAGTGAACAATCCTCCCTGTTATCCTTTAGATTGCGGATGTACTCCCATATTTTATGGGTGCTTTGAACATCCACGCCTAGCGTTGGTTCATCCAGAAGCAAAATTTTGGGGTCATTGAGCAAAGCCCTGCCAATTCCAAGCCGTCTGCTCATTCCGCCTGAAAAATTTTTTACCGGCTCATTGGCGCGCTCTGTTAAATCCACAAGTGATAAAATCTCGTCAATCCTCTTGTTGATATCCGTCAGATCGGAAAGATATAAAGAGGCGTGAAATGAGAGATTGTCCCTTGCGGAAAGCTCAGGATAAAGAGCCGTGTCCTGTGGGAGCAAGCCGATACGCTTTCTTACTTCATCAAGCCTATTGCATAAAAGCAGGAAAAACATATCCTACAATAGCTTATAAAAAGAAATCCGTACATTACGCAGAAGGGACAAGCGTAACAACAAGATCCGTTATAAAGCAGTTTTGTAAATGTTTCGCTAAACGCAAGCACCGGCCATCTAATCTCCGGATTAATCACCCGATTTGTGTTAACATAAAGGTGCCGTCAGGCTTCTGCGCAACAGTCAGAGAAGGGCCGTCATAGGGCCGTGAAGCCGAATTCAGGGGAGAAGGAGCCTTTAGCCGATGATTATTGGTATTGATATAGACAACACGATCACACATACCACCGAAATGATTATGCACTATGCCAGAATATTCGGTGAGCCGCGGGGGCTCAACACTATACCCGACCCGCGCTATTATTATCTGGAAGATGCCCTGGGCTGGGATCAAGCCGTGGCTGATGAATTTCTTTCCAATTACCTGGGTCACATCTATCGTGAAATGCGGCCCAAAGACCAGGCCATCGAAGTCATCCGCCAGTTAAAGCAGCAGCATGAGATCATACTCATAACATCCCGCAACCGGCAGTTCCCACAGGTGGAAGCGGTTACTACCTGCTGGCTGGCTCAAAACGGCGTCGAATACGATCGTCTTATCCTCAATGCCACCGACAATATGCATTATTTCAG
>NZ_DIPG01000031.1:64843-69719 GCF_002426325.1 Syntrophomonas sp. UBA5494
CTCCAAGAATATCGTTCGTGTGGAGCATTGGAACCATGTACATAAGTGGGTGCAGTCACGCAAATAGCCAGGTCCGGCCCCGGCATGGCATACTGCACCTGGTACGCTGTCAAAACCGGAGCGGGGAGGATTGGCATGGCTATAAAAACCGGCCGCGCCGATACGGCGGCCACAGTCAGGATTGACTATGACAGCTGCATTCATTGCGGTCTGTGTGCGGAGGTGTGCAAAGGCCAGCCTCTGATTATGGCGGAGGGCAGACTCAAGATCGATAATGAGCGTTTTTTTGGCTGCATCGGCTGCGGACACTGCATGTGCGTTTGTCCACAGGATTGCATACAAATCAGCGGACGCGACATGAGCCCTGAAGATGTCCTTCCCCTGCCGGATAAAACAAGCCTGCCCGGCTATGAACAGTTTTACGGCCTGTTGCTGTCCCGGCGCAGCATCCGCAATTTTCAGGATAGAGTGGTTGAGCCCGAAAAGATTGCCCGGATCGTAGATGCAGTCTGCACCGCTCCCATGGGTTTGCCGCCCAGCGATGTGGAGATTTTGATCCTGGACGGCTTTGCCCGGGTGCAGCAGTTCGCCGATGATATCATGGCCGTTATCAAGAAATCGCGCTGGTTCTTTTCTCCCCTGATGACCGGATTGCTGAAGCCTTTCTTCGGCAGAGAGTATGCAGAATCTGTGAACTCCTTCATCCGCCCCGCCGTTGATGTATTTTTGGAAGAAAAGGCTAAAGGCGAGGATTATCTGTTATACAACGCTCCCCTGGCCATGTACTTCCATGCCTCGCCTTATGCCGACCCCGCCGACAGCATAGTCGCCGCCACTTACGCCATGCTGGCCGCGCACTCCCTGGGACTGGGCAGCTGCATGATCGGCACCCCTCCGTACTTCATCAAGTACAGTAAGGAATTCAAGCAAAAATACCAGCTCCCGTCCAATAACCGGCCCGGAATCGTAGTGATTTTCGGATATCCCCGGATTAAATTCAGGAAAACCCTGCAGCGCCAGTTGAGCAAAGTCACCTACTGGTAGCGGGGGAAACCAAACCGGGCAATATGCGCTCATGAAACGGCCTCAAAAATATTGGCGTTCAAAAGGCAGGGCAAGAACCGCTGCCATTCTGCTTCTCCTTGTTAAATATTGGCTGTAATTCTATAATAAAGATATGTTATATGTTGTTATTATATTGAAGGAGGTAGGATTTTTGAAAAAGATCACAGCCGGAATTCTGATCCTGATGCTAATGCTGCTATCCATGCCGGGAATGGCGGTCGCCGGGGAATCCCCCAAACAGGCCTTTATCAACTATTATACAGACTACTTCGCACAATCCATGCAGTTGCAGCAGCAGGTTCTTAACGCCCTGACCACAGATACTGTACAGCTGCGAGCCAATGCCGATCTCAAAGATTTCAATATGGTTCTGGATGATGGCACCGCGGTTAGCAACGTCTCGGGGAATGCTTCATTGCTACTCGATTTCAGCCTCGCCCAAGGCAAGGGCAGCTGCAGTTTCCAGAGCAAAATGCTTGAGTACGACATTCAGGGACAGGTCTATATAAGGGGAGATGAGATCATCGTTACCCGCGAAACCATACAGTCTCTGAGCAATGCCGGCGCCGACTTCTCCGAGCTGGGCAATCCGGGGCAATTGCCCCCATATATCGTCTTCCCTCTGGGATTAAATGAACCGGAGCAGGCCGGTTTCAATATGGCCTTAAAACAGAGCATTACCTACCAGGAAGAACAAATGCAAGGCATACAGGACCTCCTGGTGGAGATCCTGGAAATTATACCTGACAGTTGTTATTCTTATGACCAAAACTATGCGGTCCTGGATCTTACACGGATTGCTAAAGATCCCCAGCAGCTGCTTAACAACCTCAAAAGCCACAGCGAGAGTTTAAGCGATAAAGTTTTCGGCACATTTATGAGCTACCCCAGCTTACAGAGCGATCCCCAATTCGAAACCCAGATGATGCAGGCCAGAAACGAGATGGTGGCAGCCATCAATAACCTGACCATCGCGGACCTGAACGAATTCCAGAAAAGTATTCCGTTTACCCTGAAAAAGGGCAAACTGTATGCTTCGGCGGATCGTCACAAAGCCTCTGTGGAGATAACCGGAGAAGTGGAAAATAATGATATAGGTTTCGCCTTAAATAGCGAAGTGAGGTTAAGCGGCGATGCAATGGCTTCAATCGAAAAGTATGACCTGTCTATACATACTTCAGATTTCAAACTGGTTTTGAACCTGTCAGCGGACAGCAGCATAAATCCAAATCAGGCTGCCTGTAAAATGACCTTATCCGGTCAATGGCAAGAGGGCAAGGATATTGACGACATAAACAGCGTTAGCGGTAAAGTGGATTTAGACATGGACTTGGATTGGTCGGGGAACGGCAACATAGTCATACCGCCGATAAATGCGCAGAACAGCAAACGGGTGGAGCCTGATAACAATAACCAGTCTATTCAGGTTTACCTTGATGGGGAAAAAATATCCTTATACGGAGCGGAACCGATAGTATCCAATGGAAGGACCTTGATTCCCGTAGCGGTATTGACAGCAGCTCTGGGCGGCAGCACCGAATGGCAGCCGCCCGACACCATTGTCCTCTCCAATGGCAGTGAAAATCAACTGGTCATGCGGCTTAATTCCACCAGCTATAAAATAGGCGCTCAGGAATATACCATGGACGCCCCGCCGGTGGTCCAGGACGGCCGCACCTACGTGCCCGTAAGGGTGATTGCTGAATACTTCGGCCTGTCGGTCTACTGGGATGCCGACAACCGCATAGTTTATCTCAACCGGCAGTAACCGCTGTAGAATGAAAATATGGGGTCGTGTCGTCTGTCCTTTCCCTAACAAGACATACGACACGACCCCATTCTTGTGCCAGGACGGAGATTTGCATATAAGCTTTAACAGACTTTTATCCGGGGGGTGTGAAACCAAATTTCGCGCACCCTACCGTTTTTTTGGCCATTATCAGTGTAGATTATATACAGTTTCTGTTGCGGGAGGGCTTAGGATTCAGATTATAATTAAGCTGCTTGAGCTGCCATGGCATCAGCTGCAAATCCGTAGATCTCACCGGCGAACTTGGCCAGGCGGAGCATGCGCATTCCAACTTTGACACCATGCCGCCTGGCCAGATTACTTACCATAGAATAGACAGTGCCCGGATCGAAGGAAGCATCTTGCCGGTTGCCCACTAATAAGAAAGGCCCTCGCAGAATCGGCCTCAGAATCATGTAATGCTGCCAGGCCAGCCTGGCCTCGGCATGCAGTGATACCTGGCGCTTACCCACCTTAATCGTTTGGGGACAAACATCGCTGTGGTCCCAGAGCAGACTGCATAACTCTTTGACCGTCAATCCCGTATAAAGCAGTTCTATGATGGCCCTATCGCGGACATTCATAACATCCTGATGCAGTTTAGCCCGAAGAAGCTGGATATCCTGCCAGGCCGCCCTCCTTTCTATCGAACTCATTGAGCACTTGCCGGCTCTGGCCACCAAATCCAGGGGGTTATAGGACAACATTCCCCGTTCCATGAGAAAACGGGCAAATGCAGACAAGCCGCAAAGATTCCGGTTAACTGTGGATGAAGCGTAGGATTTTTCAACTATCAGATAATCACGGTATTTTTCCAACAACAGCGGATTCATCAGAGCAGGTATATTGCCGCGCTTTCGATGCTGCGCACAGTAATGAAGATACATCTGCAGTGACCCGGTATAGAATTTTACCGTAACCGGTTTTCTGCCCTGACGCCGCAGATATGCGGCAAAGCAAACCCGATAATTCATCATGACCAACCCCTATCGCTAACTACTATATGTCAGCAGGAAGAGATTGGTAACATTCGGTTACTCAAGCTTATCATGCCGGCAGCCGGTTTGCGGCCCCGGCGCCATTAACAGGCTAGACTTCGGCAAAAACATCCCCCAGAGAAATCTTAAGTTCTGCAAAAGCGGTCGATTCTATGGTCTCTCCCTCAGCACAGGTTTTTAAGTTTTCCAGTTCTCTTGCCGGGGAGAAGGAATACTGTAAAATAGTGCGGTTTTCCAGATTTACCACCCAGTATTCCGAAACCCCGCTTTTCATGTAGAGATTCAATTTCGTGACCATATCCTTGCCTTTAGTCGACGGAGACAATACTTCAACCACCAGGGCGGGTACGCCTTCATATTTATCAGATTCATTCACCTTGTTCAGATCGCATATAACCACCACATCAGGCTGGACGACATTGGGATCTTCTTCAAACTTGGTCGCAAAGCCGAAAAGCCTTACATCAAATGGTGATGTTAATGACCGGCAAGGCTTTCCTTTAAAATAGTTGTAAAAATGCCAGGATATTTCGTTGACTACAATTTGATGTTTAAAGCTCGGCGAAGCCAGGAGGTAAATCTCGCCGTCGATGAGTTCATACCTCTGGTCGGAGGAATCGACCAGGGTCATATATTCCTCGTAGCTGACTTTTCTGGTGGTTCTGCAGCCTTTGGCTTCTTCGTGGACCAGAAAATAATCAGGTTCATGGTAGCGGCTCAGTTTGGCCACGCTTTTTCCGTTTTTGGTAACTATAATATCTTCCTTCTCCACCAGAGCCAGATATTTCCCAAAAGCATTCTGCAAGTCGGTAGTGTTTACACGCATAGCAGCACCCCCAATCTTATATTAGCTAAAATTATAAGGTATATTAGCTATATTATCAATAAATAATTAGCTATAAAGACAAGGGGGACGGCAGGCTGTGTGAAAAGTCCCGAAATTGGCGATGGAAACGCTATCTTGAACAAACCCCGTCGCTATATGGCCCCCCGGCATAGCCGGGGTTTTCTCCCATAAAAAAAT
>NZ_DIPG01000121.1:0-7509 GCF_002426325.1 Syntrophomonas sp. UBA5494
AATATGGCGGCCAGAATCAACAGCCGCTTGAGCCGGCTGGTGTAAACCATTTTCTTTTTGGCCCCGGTCTGACGCTGGTTGTTATACAGGGCCACCGCAATCATCAAATAGATCAAGCCCCAGATAAAATAGGCCAGGGTGCTCTGCCGCGCCCACAGCAGCAAAACAGCCGCGAGAGGCAGCAAATCCGGCCAGCCCATCACCCGCTGCAGGTTGCTCATCACCCAGCGCAAGTAGCGCCCGCTGAAGTAACCGCTCAATTGCAAATAATGCGCCGCTTTATTGATTTTCAGAATGGTGTACAGCAGCCAGGGAACTAAAACGGCCGTGGCCAAAATGGTGCCGCTATGCATCTTTGCTCTCCATATCTTCCTTTAAAAACTGCCCGGTGATATGTAAAAAATCGGGGAGACGATCCAGGTAAGAGTAATGGCCGGCATTATCCAGCACAACCAGCCCCGCGTCGGCTATCAGCTGCTCCATCAAGCGCCCGTCCGCCACCGGCGTGGCAGTATCGTCCGCACCCCACATCAATAATGTAGGAACCTTGATCTGGGGCAGCATAGCAGTCAAGTCCTCATTTATCACTTTAACCAGGGTCTCACGCATCACCCCTCTGGCATTGCGGTAGTCTTCGGAGCCAGAGCGGTTTTTCAGTTCCTCCAGACGGCGGTGAAACAGGGGTTTAAGCCCGGGCAACTCCATGAAACGGCGGGCCATTTTATATGAATAGATCTTGAAGTAGTATTTCAAATCTCTCTGGGGTACGATGCCGGAACTATCCACCAGGATGAGTTTATGGATCGGCTGCTGCTGTGCGGCGAGAAAAATGGACACCTTGCCGCCAAAGGAATGACCCAGTAAAATGGGGCGTTCTATACCCTGGTTGTGCAGGAACCCTTTTACCAACGAGGCGTATTCGGCCATCCCCCACTTCCGGGGCGGTTGGTCGCTCAGGCCAAAACCCGGCAGATCCACAGAAAAGGTGCGAAAATAGCGTTCAAAATGCTTGTGCAAGGGGTTCATCAGCGACAAGTTGGCGCCCCAGCCATGAAGCAAAACCATATCCCGGCCTTGACCTGACACCTTGAAATGAACCTTCTGCCCGTTTACTTCA
This sequence comes from Syntrophomonas sp. UBA5494, assembly GCF_002426325.1. NCBI lineage: Bacteria > Bacillati > Bacillota > Clostridia > Eubacteriales > Syntrophomonadaceae > Syntrophomonas > Syntrophomonas sp. UBA5494. The sequence goes on from NZ_DIPG01000121.1 coordinate 1,118, forward strand.
ACAAACAATCAATTAACTCCTTAAAAAGCATCAAAAACAGGATCAATCGCTCTGATAAAACATTATACAATTTTATTAATAACTATGTGCATATTTGTAATATCTGTCATTGACCTGCGGATTTAATTTATGCTCTTGAGATGGTTATATTGTCCCTCAAAACCGTAAAGGTAACCCTGTCCGGTTTTATTCTGCACATATTATACCTTTTTTTATGAGACAGTTGGGCTTATTTCCAATAATTTCAGGGGCGGGCTAAGGAAGGTGGTTTTCGGGCTTGAGGTATTTCCCTTGAATCGGGCGTAAACATGTGTTAGAATATGTCTTGCGACAAACGCAGGGGAGTAGCTCAATTGGCAGAGCATCGGTCTCCAAAACCGAGGGCTGGGGGTTCGATTCCTCTCTCCCCTGCCATTTATATGAAAAAATAGGGCTTTTTAAGCCCTATTATTTTTGTCTTTTACACGCGGTTAACCTCATTTATGACCCGATGTACAACCTCTTCAGCCGCCTGATCATTTACTTAGTATTTTTCTGCCTTAATGCAGGCCCCTACACAAGCTCCATCACATATAAAATTACCCTCGACTCCGCTGTTCAATTGCGCGGAATGTCTTCATAAAATCTCCATACTTTTAAATTATTATAAATCATACCCGACTACTTGTTTTTAAGATAAAGGAGGCATGAAACGGACGAATATCAGAGGTCTGACAATTGCCGGCAGCCCATTATGAAACCTATTTATCGATGAGGCCGGTAATAATCGTGGCCGCAACCGTAGCAATCGGCGGGTTGACCGGCTAATCCCACACAATATCCCAATAACAGGTTACTATCCATGGAAAGGAGGATCTTGTTACGATGAAGATTACCCGCAGACAGTTCTTAAAGGTAACTGGTGCCAGCGCAACAGCAATGGTCGCAGCGGATTTAGGCTTCGACCTAAAACCCACAGCCGCAGCAGTCAGAAGTCTGCGCATTAAGAATGTTAAAGGAGTTCCCACCATTTGCCCCTACTGTGGTTCAGGATGCGGTCTTCTAATTTATTCAGAACGGGATGCGGCTGGCAATTTTGTGAAACTACTCAGCGTTGAGGGAGATCCGGATAATCCCATCAATCGCGGTAATGCCTGTGCCAAAGGTTCAGCTTTGTTTAACCTGAGGGAAATCTATGATGAAACAACCCACAAACAGGTTCCCAACCCCAAGCGTGCTACCAAACCTCTATACCGCGCACCTGGAAGCGAAAAGTGGGAAGAAAAAGATTGGGCATGGACGATTGATAGAATTGCTGAGAAGATCAAGGAAACCCGGGACAGCAGCTTCATCCATAAAGAGAAAATAGCCAATGGCAGCGAAATTATCGTTAATCGTACCGAAAAAATTGCCTCCATAGGCGGATCGGCTTTGGATAATGAAGAAGCCTATCTGTGGAGCAAACTGGCGCGTTCCCTGGGTATGGTCTATCTTGAAACCCAGGCGCGTATCTGACACTCCCCTTCGGTGGCAGGATTGTCACCAGCATTTGGCCGGGGTGTCATGACCAACCACATGGGCGACCTGAAAAATTCTGATGTGGCTCTGATTATGGGCAGCAACATGGCTGAAAACCACCCCATCGGTATAAAATGGCTGGCTGAAGGCCGGAAGTTGCGGGGTACAAAGATTATTCATGTTGATCCGCGTTATACCCGTACCTCAGTTTTAGCCGACCTCTACGCCCCTATACGCCCGGGAACCGATATAGCGTTCCTGAGCGGCATGCTCAACTATATCATCCAGAATAACCTCTATCATAAAGAATATGTAACCGCATACACGAATGCTTCTTATCTTATTGCCGATGGATATGATTTTAAAGACGGTCTCTTCAGTGGGTATGACGCGGCTAAACGCAGTTATAACAATGCCACCTGGGACTATCAGTATGATGCCGACGGCACTACTATTTTGAAAGATGCTACTCTGGCTCATCCCCGGTGCGTGTTCCAACTCATGGCCAAACATTATTCTCGCTATGACATTGATACCGTAGTCAAGATCACCGGTACTCCCAAAGCCAAATACCTTGAAGTCTTAAAACTCTACTGCAGCACGGGGGCGCCTGACAAAGTGGGATGTGTCAACTATGCGATGGGAATTACTCAGCATACGGTAGGCAGCCAAAACGTGAAATCGTTTGCTAACCTCCAAATGCTGCTTGGCAACATGGGACGTCCCGGTGGAGGCATCAATGCTCTGCGGGGTGAAAACAATGTTCAGGGAGGAACCGATATGGCCTTATTGTTCCATATTATTCCCGGTTATATCGACAGCCCCATGAACACTGCAGCCAACAAAGATCTACTCTCTTTTTTGAAAACAGTGACTCCCGGCGCTGCCAGGCTTCCTGCCGCAACAATGGAGGAATTCCGGGCCGCTGTTAAAGCTGGTATTCCTAATTCAGGATTCAAAATTAATACTTCGAAGTGGGTAGTCAGCATGCTTAAGGCCTGGTATGGAGAGGCATGCCAAGCTGAAAATGATTTTGCCTACCACTATTTGCCCAAACGCGACGAAAAGAAAAACTATTCCCATATCGCCCTGTTTGAAGCCATGAACAAAGGTGAAATAGACGGTTTGTTCGTTATGGGTTCCAACCCGGTGGTGGGCGGACCCAATGCCAATAAAGAGCAAACTGGCTTAAGCAAGTTGAAATGGATGGTCAGCGTTGACCTGTGGGTAAATGAAACGTCTGAATTCTGGAGCTATAAGGCCTGGGAAAGACCTCATGGCGGTAATTTCCATATGGACAAAATAGCGCCCCAGGACATCGCTACCGAAGTTTTCTTCCTGCCCGCCTGTGCCGTCTATGAAAAAGAAGGTACGGCCGCTTCCACCAGCCGTTGGGTACAATACCGCTGGAAAGGCGCAGAACCTCTGGGTGAGTCCAAGTCAGACCTGTGGATGATTGACAAAATAGCCCAGAAAGTCAAAGAACTTTACAAGAGCAGCACCCGGGCAGAAGACGAACCCATTATAAATATGACCTGGGAATACGGCCATGGTGAAGAACCTGAGCCTATCCAAGTAGGCCTCGAAATCAATGGTTATACTGTAGCTGATGGTAAACCGATTGATGGTTTTGCTAAATTGGCCGATGACGGCAGCACTGCTTCCGGCAACTGGGTTTACTGTGGTCAGATGACCAATAAACCAGATGGATCACTATTATATAAACCGCAGAAACGTGATAACAAAGACAATTCCGCCACAGGACTGGGCCTCTTTTCTAATTGGGCCTGGTGTTGGCCGGTAAACCGGAGAATAGTATACAACCGCTGTTCCATTCAACCAGACGGTGTTACCCCCTGGCCGGGTGATGATGAACGCGTTTTGATTCGCTGGGATGCAACCAAGATTTCCGATCCATTAAAACCTGAAATAGTAGGCAGCTGGGTCGGTGATGACGTTCCCGATTGTACCAAGACCGCTCCCCCTGATAAAGCGGTTCCATTCCTGATGAGACCAGAAGGAACGGGGTGTTTGTTTGCCACCAGGGGATCTTTCAAGGATGGTCCCTTCCCTGAGCATTACGAACCCTGGGAAAGTCCAGTTGACAACTTAATGAGTAGTCAATCCCTTAACCCGGCCGCCAAGGTTTGGGAACCTGATAAACTGGGGACGACCGATAAATATCCATTTATCGCTACTACCTACCGGGTTGTAGAACACTGGCAAACTGGTGCACTGACTCGCAACCTGCCCTGGCTGGCTGAAGTGATGCCGAGCATGTTTGTAGAAATCAGCGAGGAATTAGCCCGCTTAAAGGGCATTAAAAGCGGTGATAAGGTTATGGTTGCGTCTACCCGTGGCGATATTGAAGCTGTAGCCTGCGTTACCAAGCGCATAAAACCGTTCATAGTTAACGGTAAGGAAATGCATATGGTAGGAGCTCTCTGGCACTTTGGCTTCAAGGGTTATGTAACCGGAGATCCGGCCAATCGTTTGACTCCGCATATAGGCGATGCCAACACTATGATACCCGAGTACAAAGCCTACCTCTGCGATATAAGGAGGGCTTAGATATGGCAAGATTAATGACTAATTTATACGATGTCAGTAAATGTACAGCCTGCCGTGGCTGTGTAATTGCCTGTAAAGATACCAATCAATTATCCGTCAACGAAATTGGTAAATTTAAGGGAAGTTACCAGACCATAGAGGATCTGAACGGCAACACCTATACCATAATGCGTTTTAATGAGCATGATGACCCGGTGGATGGGGTGCGTTGGAACTTCTTGAAGTGGCAGTGCATGCATTGTATCGATCCTGTATGCGTAAAGGTGTGTCCTAAAAAAGCCCTTTCAAAACTTGAATGGGGCGCCACTATTCAAGATCCGGACAAGTGTATCGGTTGCCAGTATTGTTCCTATGCATGCCCCTTTGGAGTACCCAAGTATCGGAAAACTACAGATACCATTACCAAGTGCACCCTGTGTTATGAGAGAGTGGCGGAGGGTCTAAAGCCAGCCTGCACCAGAACCTGTCCGAGCGGGGCCTTGACTTTTGGCTACCGGGATGAATTGTTGGTTGTAGCCGAAGAAAGAGCCAGGTACCTGCGAGCCAACGGCTTCCCCCGGGCTACCGTTTACGGAAAAGTAGAACTGGGCACAGGCACCAACAAATTATATGTTTTGACTGATACACCGGATAAATTTGATTTGCCGGTTGACCCCAAAGTATCGACCAGCACTTGGGTATGGCAGGATTGGGTCCAGCCCTATGCCGGCTGGCTCATTCCCATCGCCTTGGCGGGTTCTACAATCAGTTTTGTAACCACCCGGTTAATGGCCAACAAAAATGGAGACCACCAGGAAGGAGGTCATGAGTAATGCAATGGATTCCCAAATATCGCGACGATGTGCCACGCGTAGAAAGGTTTAATGCCGTGGCTCGTATCACCCACTGGGGTCATACCGTGACCTTTTTGCTCTGTCTTTTTACCGGACTGGCCTTATTCCTGGGCGGTATAGACTGGTTGGCGGCTATTTTCGGCGGTTACCGTGGGGCCGGATTGGTGCACCGAATTGCAGCCGTTGGTATGACCATCATGCTAATCTTTGGCGCTACCTTTGGTTTTAAAGGCTTGATCGCCTGGATCAAGGACATTCTTCGTTTTGGCATTAACGACCTTAAGTTTATTCTTATTTTCCCCTTGGAGTTCCTGGGCTTCCCGGTTAAAGTTCCTCCTCAGACCAGATTCAATGGCGGTGAAAAGGGCAACTCGGTAATCACTCCGACCATGGTTGTACTGCTGGTATTGAGCGGCTATATCATGTGGTTTCCATCCATATTCCCGGTTTGGCTGGTGAAACTTTCTTACCCCGTTCATGATCTAGCTATGATTTTCTCCACCGTAATGGTATGCATGCATGGTTATCTGGGTTCCTTCCATCCTGGATCAGGCGAGTCCTTCTGGGGTATGTGGAAAGGCACTGTTAGAGCAGATTGGGCCAAACATCACCATGCCATCTGGTATGATGAGACTTATGGGGACAAAATAAAAGCTGAGCAATAACAGATTCAATCGGGCAGGAGGGGGTGACTGACCCCCTTTCTAACCAATCAGCTGCATAAAGTCATTATTTGTAGGGTGCTGAAATAGTTTGATTAACCCTTTTATACTGATTCTCATTTCTGACATTGATAATCAGAGCAAACGCGATTGTGCCATAGGCCACAAAACTGCGGAAATATTCCCCCAGGGCCGCATTATGAAATAAATTCTGTCCGGCCTGGGGCGAAACGATAAACAGAGTATGGAATAGAAATACCCCCACCAGAGCATGCCTGATTTTGGCATGCTTTATACTGGCCCCACCGGCCAGGAGAGCCGCACAGGAGATGATATCGTTGGTCAGATGGGCGGTATAGACATCAAACATGCCGATGTTCTGTAAATATGCCAGTTGGCCCAGGGCTGCCAGGACGGTGGAGAGGATGATCACTTTTATTCTTACTGCCTGGGTATTGATCCCCAGCACTTCACTGGTTTGGGTGCTGGAACCTATGGCTTTGACCTCCTGCCCGAAGCGGGTGTGCAAAATGTAAAATATCATGGCAGCAAATATAAGCACTACTAATATCATGAAAAAGGGTATTTCCAAATTGCCGATTTCAAACAGCCACAGCTTGTCGATGGTATTGCGGTACATACCCAGATCCACTGTGTTTCTTACTCCAATCCCCCGGGTAAGAATTATTTCCTCATTTAAAACCGGGATAACGCTTCCGAACCCCACTAAAAATATGAGCTGATAGACGCTATTGAACAAAAAACCGATAATGATAGTGGTGATCATTTCTTTCCCTTTTACCCGGTTCAAAATAACCCCGATCACATA
>NZ_DIPG01000121.1:7691-8118 GCF_002426325.1 Syntrophomonas sp. UBA5494
AGTCCCATGCCGGCCACCACCGGAATGATCAGTGATAAAACCAGGATCCCGTCGCGGATAAACCGGTTCAGCACCTGATTGAAGACAAAACTGCCGGTGAGGCCGGAAAATTGCCAGGCTAACAATGAAACCGCGATAAACACCATTGGCACCACATATTCGCTATTAAATATCGGGCTGCCTTCCCGCTTTCTCACTGGCTCGCCCCTCGTCTTTCTCTTATCAACAGGGCATACAGGATTATGCCATAGGTAATCATAGTCCTCAAAATTTCGGTAAGCTCCGGCACCAATATGGCATTGGCTATGGGCACGGTGAGCAGATAAATGGACTGCAGCAAATAAGCGCCCAATACGGCTTCGAAGATAAAGGTCTTTTTGCCGGTGCTGCCGCCGATCAATATGGCCGCTATGGCAGGGAAAGCCAT
>NZ_DIPG01000121.1:8240-18885 GCF_002426325.1 Syntrophomonas sp. UBA5494
GCTATGGCAGGGAAAGCCATCGACAGGGGTTCGTCGTAAAGCTGTATAAAACCATAGCTCTGGGCATAAACACAAATGCCAAAACCGGCGATAACAGTGGAAATAATGATGGCGATCAGACGGGTTTGGGCAATATTTATCCCCGATAACCTGGCGAATGATTCGTTTTCTCCCACGGCAATCGCAGCACGACCGGCTTTGGTCAAAAAGAACAGATACAAAAACACACAGACGAGCGCATAAAAGGCCAAGAGTCCGCAAGGTATTTCTATGCCGCTGACGGTTATAACCCCCAGGTCATCCAAAACATGATTAAAATAGTTTTCCAGACTAATTCTGGGTCTCAAGCCCTGACCGCCGATGGGATAAAGCATTTCCCGGTTTTTAAAGGGAACCAGGGTCCAAAAATAGTTCATCAAAGGTATAAAGGAAAAGCCGATGAATATGCCGGCGATTTCCTCCCGGCCCTTGACCCGGTTCAGGATCAAACCATAGATCCAGCCCAGGAGCATACAAAAAACCAGGCTGAACAGCAAGGCCATGCAAAAACCATAAAACCCGGTCATCCTGAAATTAACCGCCAGGCACATCCCCAGCAACCCGCCGATAATACCTACCGGCAGGCCGAAATTCATCCCCGCCCCCACATTCAGCATGGGTATGAGGGAAAGCACCAGGACCCCGTTCATCACCAGCTTGACTATGGATTGGTTCAGCAAAGCTGTCAAGTCCATCCGCAAGGCAGAAGCTATAACCACCAAAAGCAATAAAAAAAGGGAAATAATGATCTGCGGCGGCTTCAGCTTATAATGGCTCATATTCCGCACCTTCTTCACCGGACAAAGCCAGCCCGAACTCCACATCGGATGAATCAGAGGATAAGATTTTAAAGATTTTCCCCTCCACCATAACCGCAATCCGGTCGCATACCCGTTTCAATTCATCCAATTCACTCGACATGATAACGATGGTAGTATTTCTGGTGCGGTTGATCTCAATCAGCATATTCAGTATTTTTTCTTTGGCGGCGATATCGATGCCCCTGGTCGGCTCGGCCACAAACAATAATTGCGGATCGACGGTCAGGGCCCTGGCAACACAGACCTTCTGCTGGTTGCCGCCGCTCAGCTCTTTTACCTTTTGTTTAACCGAGCTGCACTTAATGTCAAAATCCTCGATCATTTTATTAACGTGCGACCGGCTTTTGTGGCGGTCGATAAATCCTAAAAAAGAACCGCAAGATTCCCTGATGAACATATTTTTCACCTGGTTGCCGGTAAAAACAATGTTGTGCTCCACTGACTGGTCGGCCATGATACCCAGCTCTTGTCTGTCATCGGGCAGTAAATACATGCCGTTCATGATATTCCCCCTGGCCTCCATCCTGGCTATTTTCTCATCTCGGTAAGACACTTCTCCATTTACCGGGTACATTCCCATCATTCCGTAACCCAATGCCAGTTTCCCATGGCCTGACAGGCTGGTTATACCCAATATTTCGCCCTCATACACATCGAGATCCAGGTCTCTGATGGCTTCGCCGGGCATTTCTACCGCAAACCGTTTAAATGTGATAATAGTTTTATTGCCAATCTCTCTTTTTTTTGCCGCTGCTTTTTCCACTAAATGTCCAATCATGTCCTTGGCCAGATTGTTTATCGAGATGCTTCCTTTTTCATACTGGGCCACAAGCCGGCCATCCCGCAAAACGCTGACTCTATCGCAGACATGCTGTATTTCTTCCAGGCGGTGAGAAATAAATAATATTCCGATATCACGGTCGGACATTTCCTTTAAGATCCCGATCAATTTCAAACCATCGCTGCCGCTAAGCACAGCTGTCGGCTCATCCAATATCAGCAGTTTCAAATCAGTGCGGTGGATTTCCCGGGCAATCTCCACAAATTGTTTCAGATTGCTGGTAAGATCAATGACTTTCAACCCCACATTCAGATCGATCCCCAGTTTGTTCAGGGTTCGCTGGGCGCCGGCATCATCTTTCTTGCGGTCGATAAAAGAAAAGGACTGGCCAAACAGCCGCTTGGTGAAGGGCATGGTATTTTCACGACCCAGCTTGATATTCTCCGCTACTGTCATATCAGGAATCAAGGCGAATTCCTGGTGGATCATTCCGATCCCCTGTTGGATCGCATGGCCGCAATTTTTGAAAGCTGCTCTTTTACCACAAAAATAAATCTCGCCTTCATATCCGCCGCTTGCCTCTATAATCGGATTACCGAACAAGATGTTCATCAGGGTCGTCTTACCGGAGCCGTTGGCCCCCACCAGGCCGTGTATTTCACCGGCCGGTATGGACAGATTGATATCGCTCAAAGCCGGAATCCCATTATAGCTTTTATTCAGATGTTTAATCTCCAGCATGTTTGTCATTGTTATCCCATGTGCATTGATAATTTTTCAGTGAGCATCAAGGCCGATATGGAAAAAGAACACAGGCTGTCGTTATAAAATATACGACAGCCTGCATTTTTTTCAATTCGCGCTTAATAGAGAATGGTCTTCATAATCATTACAAAGTAATTAGGATACTCCGCGCCGTCTTCCGTGGCTTTAAACTTGCTGAAACTCACTTCGCTGCCGGCGACTTCTTTGGCGTATTGGTTCAGAGCATCAACATCTTTGTAATTAAAGTTGGGCTCTTCTATCATTTTCTTAGCCAGTTCAACTCCGAACTCCGGCATGAATACCGTTGCCGGCATGGGCCATCCGCCCAGTCTGCCTGTCATTCCGGCAGCAGCGGCTTTTTCCGATATCATACCGTTTACTTTAGCGAAATCCCAGGCATCTTCCTCCGAAATCTGCAAGCCTAAAACGGTTGGGTAGGCCTGAAGAGGAGTCGGGCAGCATTGCTCCACGACCATAAATTTTAATTTGAAGGCTTCGTCAATGATCACATCGTACATGGGACAATTTGAACCAAATATAACGGTATCCGGTCCATATTTGTCGATCTGCCGGGGAACATCTTCCCGCAGGAATTGCAGCATGGGCCCGGTTCCATCCCCGGTCTGGGGATCAGGAGTGACCACCTCGACCCACTGCATCCCCAGTTCTTTACATGTCTTCTCCATGGAATCTTTCCTCTGGGAAATCACTTCTTTAGCTAAATGAGTGGGGAATGAATAGTGAATCATCGTTTTGGCACCCATTTCGTGCCCTTTTTGCGCAATAGCAACGCCTCTCCTCACCCAGTCGGTGTCAAGGTTGACATCCACGTACTTGGACATCAAGGCCGGGTCATCCCAGATGGGAGCAGTCATGGTTATGATCTCAGGCCTTTTCTCTTCCACCTTCTGCAGGGCCGGCAGTAATCCGGCCTGCCCGGATATCACAATGATGGCTTTCATTTTGGGATCATCGGCCAGTGAGGTGATCTGGCTCAATCCGGTTTCAATCTCGGTGGAGAAATTCTCTGGCAAGGTAATGTGTTTGACTATATCGGGGTATTTTTTGGCCATCATATCGGCAGCCCTGAACTCATCTTCGCTGGTGGATAATGTTGGAGTAACCACGCCGATTTTGTAATCGTTTGTTTGTTCTTTAACAGTTGTAGTGCTTGTATTGCTACAACCCGCCACCAAAGTGGCCATTATTAGAATCATTAATAACAAAGATATGTATTTTTTCAATTCTTTTCCCTCCCCAATGCTTCCTTTGAACGGCTACTTATATTTACTAAACCGCTATTTGTATTCATACCCCCTAATATCAATGTATAACGATTTGCTTCCAAATTTTTCGACATGATTATTTATGCTATGTTTTTGCTACTATTTCCATCACATTATATATTAGCAAATTTTATCTGTCTAATTACTTGCAGTTATACTTTATTAAGAGCTATTTAACCTGCGGGCTTTTTGGTGCTTGAATTGAACCGAGGATATATAATGATAGCAAGGGGGGGATGTACATGATATGCCAGGTTTGCCAACAGACCGCGACCCTAAAATGCCAGGGATGCGGAATGCCGTTGTGTAATGACTGTTGCTTTTATGACTTGTTTGGTCACGGCTGCGGATGTGTAGTTCCCGTTTATATGTGCCATAAATGTATAAATGACCCGCTGGAAAACCCCTATACAACAGGAGATATGTCTTTCAAGCTGCCTGGATAGTATGCCATTTTATTAGCATACTATCCGGCCTTGACGTCTTGGCGCCGCTATGCAGAAATAATATCTTTGCCTGGAAACAGATTATTCGCAGGCAGACACGGGACAGATAAATACCAGGATCAATGCCTTTTTAGAAATCCTGGCCTAGTCTATGACTCTATCGAAACAAGCTGGTAAATTTCTTGGGCACTTCAGTTTCGAAGCGCATCACCCGCCCGGATACGGGGTGTTTGAAGGCTAATATATGGGCATGCAATCCCAGCCGCCCGATAGGGTTGGTTGTAGAGCCATATTTTTTGTCACCAATGATGCTATGTCCCATATCTTTCAAATGAACCCGTATCTGATTCTTTCTCCCCGTCTCCAGCCGGATTTCCAACAGTGAGTATTTGGCATTGGTTTGCAGTACTCTATAATGGGTGACGGCTTCCAGTCCATCCCCTTCCCTGCCGCTGGAGTACATCAGCTTTGTCTTAGTTTCTTTTAACCAGGATTTTATAGTGCCTTGCTTATCACTGATCCCGCCCTCCACGACTGCAACATAGGCTCTATCGATCACAATTTCTTTCCATGAATCCTGCAACACATGCTTAATGCTTTCATTTCTGGCAAACATCATGACTCCGGAGGTATCCCGGTCCAAACGGTGAACAATGAAGATCCGCTCTTCCGGGTCAGCTTCACTTACATAGTCCCTTACTTGCCGATAGGCGGTGATCTCCTTTTCCTGGTCTGAAGCGATGGATAACAATCCGGCCGGCTTATCAATAACGATTATTTCCGAGTCTTGATATAGGATCTTTAAGCCTCTGTCCGACCCCTCATCCCTTATCAGCGACCAGTGAATCATTACTTCCTGCCCCACTTGCAGGAGATGGTTATAGCGAGAAATCACTTCTCCATCTACTTGAACCTGGCGGTGGGTTAATAGGGATTTAATATTGTTACGGGCTTGTGAAGGCATTTTTCCTATTAGAAACTCCATCAACTCCGCTGGCTCCGATACCTCCAATCGAGTTGGCGGTTTGCCTGGCTTTCCATGGCGGGAAGTCTTCATAGAGATCCTCCTCATTGTAATAGCAGTAAATCCATTATATAAAAATAAACCCGAGAGTCAAAACTCTCGGTCTTTCTTATCGTAGTGGTCCCGAAACCGGGGTCGAACCGGTACGGGGTTTGAGCCTCACGGGATTTTAAGTCCCGTGGGGCTCGCCGCTAGCTGTCTATTTTGTTGTCTATTTTAACAATGGTTTTGCGAATACACTGAACCAGTGGTTCTAATGTTAAATTAGCGGATCTTATCATCGCATCAAGAATAAGACCTGGCTCGGCTAATGACCAATCCACTCTATAACCGGCTTTCAGGCCTAGTTGTCGCATAAATTCCCTGATTGCCCTGCCGTTTCCTTCGCGGAATGGGTGGATCATATTTAATTCGGACAGATAATACGCAGCTCGGCGACAAAAATCTTCGGCATTTAAGCCTGTCAGATAGCGTTCTTCCTTTAGGCCCTTCAGGAGTGTGGTCAGGTTTTCATGGATATACTGGCTCTTACAGAAGAAGGTTTTTCCTTTCCACATATCTTCAACCCTGTATTTGCCAGCGAATGGATAGACGTCCTGAAAGATGTATTTATGAATGTTCTTAAGATGGCCAGGGCTAAATCGTCCTTTGACGGGATTCTCGAGTTCAAGCTCTGACAGCCGCTGGGCTGTAATTTCTCTCTCAAAAAGTTCCAGATTCCTTATATTTTTTATACCTTTTATTATTAATGAGAACTTCCGTACCCTCGTAACAATATATTGATTGTTTCCTATCCGTCCTGCTATAGCGAGAGAACTTACCTGTCATTACTTATCAAACTTCGAAGAGTGCCGTTTAATTATACTGGCAACCGCTTCTTCACTGCTAATTTTGCCATTCAGGTATTTTCTGGTGATTTTTGTAGATCTGGCGCTTAGCTGAATCCCTTCCACCTTCATAGTAGATTCAACGTTGGCCATTATACGCTTAACATTGGCTTGTTGATAAGGTTTCTTTTTAGGCATTAATAACACCTCCATTATTAATTATACCCGAGTTTACGTGGAAAAGAATTAAGACAGCCGGAAAGCAGGAATCGTCTTCGATCAAACTGAAGCAATTCCCAGAAAACCAAAAACCGGACTGTTAAGCCGGCAATTTTATCTTGATGGTCCCGAGACCGGGGCCGAACCGGTACGGGGTTTGAGCCCCGCGGGATTTTAAGTCCCGTGGGGCGGGCGGAGCTGAGCCCGGAAAAGCAACCGCAATCTAGGTAAGGGTGGTCTGTCTGGCAATAGTCTACTTAACCCTAAGCAGGAGGTAAGGGATAACAATTGCAGCATTTACTGGCCAGAGTATGCCGGCTTTGAAGGCAGGCAATATAATATTTGCTTACTCTTACAATTATTTTACATGGCCGGATATTTATATTTACCCAGGATCAATACTTCTATAACCATAATAGGCGAAAATATTATTAGTAGCTGAAACGTAAGCCGAGGACGCAGGCAATGCCGGAGGGAGGAGAAGTATACGAAATACCTGATTTTTTTTAATTATCTGGTTCGTCACAAATGGTATGTCTTTCTAGAGTGCTGCCGGTATGGCATTCCCTTTTTGGGGATATTGCACGATATCAGCAAATTCCTCCCCGGTGAGTTTATTGCCTACGCAAACTATTATCAGAATCAGGTTAGCGGCCAATACCGCGGAAGTCAGGCTCTCGAACCCACATTGGCATGGCTCAAACACCAAAAACGGAATCGCCATCACTGGCAGTGGTGGATTCTGCATGGAGATGACAATAGTCCCCGGGTTCTCCCCATGCCTGAAAAATATGTTAAAGAAATGGTTGCTGACTGGCGGGGGGCTGGTCTTGCTCAGGGTCAAGCCGATACCTTGGCCTGGTATCATGCCAATAAACACAAAATAATCCTGCACCCCGCTACACGGAGTCAGGTTGAACAATTGCTTTATAATAGCAGAATAACGGATTCCCTGGACAGGATCAACGAATCGGCAGCAGCAGTCAATTGCAGGTATTATTTCCAGGGTTTATAAATAAGTTTTGTGTTTTGCTGTTATTGCGGCTTAACTTTTTTGACTTTGATTTCTTTTTCCCCATCCGGAATGTTATCGTATTGGGCCGGATCTGGGACTTAACCCGAATTTGAGATCTTCCGCATTACCGCGCTGTAATACCATATTGGTAATCATTTGCGCCAAAAATACCAAGACCCTGTCTCCATGTTCAAACCCAAAATGATCGTTGAAGGCTTTAAAACTATCCAAATCAAAGTAGAGAATCATAAATTCACGTTCATTAGTACTTAATTCATTCATGATGCGCTGGGTTATACAGCGATTGCCTGGCAGTCCGGTAAGTGGATTTGAATCCTTGGCCTGCTCCACCAAAACCTGCGGGGTAATATACTGGTTATAGTCTACGATTTCCCCTACGTTCTTCTGGGAGGAATATGGATTACTTCGATTTTCTGTGTAACAAAGCTGTATCAGGCTGCGCACCGCCACTGGGATCTCAGATCGCATGGGGCCTGGCCGGGTTAGGAAAAATCCCTGTCCGAATTCACAACCGCTATTGCTGAGGGCTCTTAACTCTTCAAATGTTTCTATTCCTTCGGCGATAATATGAGCGTTTATTTTTGAACAAAAGTCTATAAATGTTTCCATCAGAGCCCTTTTAATAGGTATCTTGTCAATGTCTCTCACCAGTGACATGTCAATTTTTACAAACTCCGGATTCAATTCAGCGATGGCCTGCAAGCTGGAATAACCGGCTCCAGCGTCATCGATGGCAATCAAGAATCCCAAACTGCGATAATAGCGGATAGTTTCGCGGAGTTCATCAAAGTTTTTAATTTCACTTCTTTCAGTCAACTCCAAGACAACACTACTGAAATCAATCCCACTTTTACGAAGAACCTCCTGGATATGAGCCTGACGATAGTTAACCGGATTCAGAACGACTGGATTAATGTTTAGAAACAGATAATTCTTTCCTAAATCATTTACCGCCCTGGTAATGGCAAGGCTGTTGCACAATTCCTCTAATTCCAGTAAGCATTTGTATTTATCGGCAGCGGAAAAAAGCTGTTTGGGATATTCATAAATGGTTCCCTCCGGCCCTCTTGACAAAGCTTCATATCCCTTGATGTCGCCTGTCTTCAATGAGACAATCGGCTGGTAAACACTTCTGATCTGTTGCTTGTTAATGATTTTTCGCATCAATTGCCAGTCTGAATGCTCTTTAGCATTAATATAATGCTTGGCCGCGAAGGAGGCCTCTTTCTGAGCTTGATAAACCAATGATTCAACATGGGCGCCACGTCGGTTCTGAATATCCGTATATCCAATATGCAGACTAAGACGTTTATGCAGTTCCAGGGATTCGATGGAATGATTGAGTTCTTCTTCATAGTAAGCCTTCATATTGATGTACTCTTGCTCGTAGCTGACCAGGTCAGGAGCATCAACAAAGATTAGGAAATCGTCCCCTCCCAGGCTGCACACCCCGAATTTTTGCCGGGGTCCGCCAAAACACACCGGTAAGTCACGCAAAGTGTTCGCTACTTTTCCCAGCACTTTATCACAGATGTCGCGGCCATATAAAGTTTCTATAGATTTAAAGTTCTCAATATCCAGATAGATAAGACCTAATTTTGTTTTGCTCAACTGGTACTCGATAATAGGAAACATGGTAACCATAGTTGGCAAATCGGTCACCCTGTCATTGGTATGCGGAGTCTGGGTATGATTGGGCGTAAAATAATTTAATACATGATTCATCTGTCTAATTAGGCCGGCCATACTGCTCCTTCTTCCTCCGAATTATGGGAAGCCACAATTTCGAATGGCTCTTCATTCGATAATAGTTGTTCAGTTTCAATGGTGGAGACTGAAGTCGTAGAACAAATCTTAATAGAATTCATAAATTCTTGTAATATCTGAGCCAGTTCAGCTAATCTCGCAGAATGCTCAAGTGTAGAAGCGGCGTAACTTTTTTGCTTTAAGGCGGCTTGCGTCATTTCGGAAATTCTGTTGTCAATAGTTAGCGACTCGGCCAAGATGGTTTCCGCTTCATCGCTGACTCTAATGGCAAGTGATAGTATCGACTTGATTGATTCAGCTACATTTTCAATGCCATTTTTGTTTCTAATGATATGTTGGTTGATTTGTTCAAAAGTCTGTCCACAATATGCGGCAGCCTCTGAACTGCTTATTACCTCCCCATACATCTGTTTGTAGATATTTCTGAGATCGGAAAATTCTTGAACCACCAGACTGATTATTTTGGCTGTCTGTATAGAAAAGTTTTGTGTTTCCAAAGAAAATTGAGTTACTTCTTCAGCCACCACTGCAAAGGCTTTTCCATACGCCCCTGCCCGGGCAGCTTCTATGGTTGCATTTAAGGCCAGCATTTTTGTATTGCCGGCAATGCCTTCAATAGATGTGTTGATGGACAAAGTTTGCTGCAGTTTTTCTTCCAATCGTTCAAATGCTCTTTCAATTAGTTTGGCGGAATCACAGATTCCATCCATTTTTTCGATTACCTCACCTATCGAGTTTCGCCCCTGTTCAGACATGCTTAGTACATCCTGGCTAATCTCCACTGATGTAAGATTGCGATGATTAATTTCATGCGCCGATTCCTTTAAATCACTAATAAGCTGCCGGGTGGCTTCCACAGAATCCATTTGTTTCTTAACGTTTTTGCTGACTTGAAACATGGTGGCGGTGACATGATCTGATTCTTGTTTGAGTTTTTGTGCGGTGCCGTCCAGTTCGCAGCTGCTGTTTTGCAGGGTCTTAACGGTTGCATTGATTTGAGATAAAAAATGCTGCAATGATTTGCGCATGCTGTCAAAACTATGGCCCAATTTGGAAAGTTCAAGCGGTATGCCATTTTGAGGAATGTAGCTGTCAAGCTGTCCTGACTCAATGCTTTGAACTGCATCCATCATGTCGTTAATCGGCTTGGTAATACTAATGATAATCCTCCATGCGGCGGCACAAGCAAAAAGTAGCGCAATTAAACCAATCATGAACATCATATTTCGCAAATCATAAACCGGCTTCAAGTACTCGTCTTGAGAAAGGGCCAGGGCAATGAGTTCTTTTCTCTCCAAGGAAAAAGCATAGGCTATGGTATAACGCTTTTGCTGGTAATTGGTGTCCATCAAGCCCGTCTTATTGGCAAGCATCTGCTCTAATTCCAGGCTGCTGGCAGGAAATTCTGTTAAGCTGCCGTAGGCTTTAATTCTTTGTCCGTTATCTCCAACAATAAATTGGCTGAGACCATAATTGCGCTCCTGATAGTTTGATCTTTGGTTTCCTAAAAAATATGCAAGCTTATTGTCGAATTCTCGGGAATCGGTAGTGGCTTGTAAAATAGACATTTTTTCCACTACTCCAGAAACAGAATCACTTAAGTTCATTTCCATCATATTCAGTATGTGACGCTT
>NZ_DIPG01000121.1:18895-19301 GCF_002426325.1 Syntrophomonas sp. UBA5494
TGTAAAATAGACATTTTTTCCACCACTCCAGAAGCAGAATCCCTTAAGTTAATTTCCATCATATTGAATAATCCGGGTCAAAATGAGCCATTGTTCCGGAAAGTGAGAGCCACCAGTCCGATGAAAATGAGCCACGTTTCCGGCTAGAGAGCCAGTTGATGATTCTTCTTGTAGAATCCATATATGCACTACCAATGAGATAGTGTAAATCTTTCTACAAGGAGGTCATTAAATGACCAATTATCGAGAGATCCTGCGGCTTCACAGCTTAGGGATCAGCGGGCGCAGTATCGCTGCTAGCTGCGCCTGCTCGCGAAACACCGTTGCTAAAGTACTCAAACGAGCTCAGGAACTTAATGTGTTTTGGCCTTTAAAAGAAGGGATTTCGGACATTGAACTGCAGCAG
>NZ_DIPG01000121.1:19414-19581 GCF_002426325.1 Syntrophomonas sp. UBA5494
ATTGAACTGCAGCAGATATTTTTCCATGAGGCCAACACACCCTTATCCAGAAAACGACCTAATTATGATTACATCCACAAAGAAATGGCCAAGAGTGGCGTGACGCTGAGTTTGCTCTGGAACGAATACTGCGAGAAATGCCGCTTAAATCAGGAGATTCCATTGCA
>NZ_DIPG01000121.1:19863-19991 GCF_002426325.1 Syntrophomonas sp. UBA5494
AGTCAATATGCCTATGTTGAGGCGTTTTTATCCCGAAACCAAGAAGCATGGATAACAGCCCATGTTCATATGTACCAGTTCTTTGGCGGCGTTACCCGAATTTTGATCCCGGATAATCTTAAAACCGG
>NZ_DIPG01000076.1:0-10368 GCF_002426325.1 Syntrophomonas sp. UBA5494
ACCGCAGCCACAACAGTGATGGACGTAAAATTGGAGATACTTGTAATTCCCCATGGCGCGGCATCAGCCATGCCGCCCGAGAGTGACTGTCGCTACAATTGGTGTCATCTTCGGCACAACCGGCATAGGACCCGGACTTTTAAAACGTGCCAAACCGCAACAGACAACTGCGAAGGAGCAGATTCTCTGCTCCTTCATTAATCAAGATCCGGTTATTTCTGTTTTAGCTTTTCGATCTCTTCTTCTACTTCTTCAGCGCCTTCCTTATAAAATGCCTCTTCGTCGGGAGCGAGTTCCTTCAATAATCGCAGGAATTCTCCGGCATGTATCCGCTCCTCGTCGGCGATGTCTTTCAATACAGCGATAGCCAGCTGATTATCAGTTGACTCGGCCAGCTGCATATAGAGTTGAATGGCCTCATATTCAGCGGCTACCATAAAACGAATAGCCCTTATCAACTCGGCTTCAGTCAGCTTGCGATCCCTGGCGTTACCCGAAAACGAGTTTCCGAAATCCGGCATAATAATCACTCCAATTCATTTAGTACTGTTTTTAAAACCGCTACCTAAGGCACTGACTATACTAAAAAAGCCTGCTTGTCAGGTTTGGAACCAAGGGAGTTATGACTTCAGGTTATGTTTATTATATCCCAGACGATCCTTATAATTATAAATAACCAAAAATAATGAATTTCATTTAGTGATATTAATAATCTCAGCTTTTTAATATTAGATCATCGGTTTGGATACGATTAATAATGACAGGGGAATATTATGCGCATTTGCTCAATACGGAGTAACCATGGTCGTGTACAGGGCCTTAGCGATCTTCGGGATTATGACGAGAATAACGGGCTGTTTTAGAGGTTGAATCCAAATATCGGGAAATCCGCTGAGCAAGAAGCGTTGTTTTTATCGTATAAACAAGCGTTTATAAAAGAGACTAAAATAATGTAGAATAATGTAAAAATAAGATACAGAGAGATAAGCATAAGTTTAGAGCTTCATATATATCACATAAGATCCATTACTGCCGTTTTTTCATGGATTAGTCCGTTTTCACTTGTCGAAGAACATTTTCAATGCGACCAGAAACAGGGCTACGGCAAAAATCTTTTGCAGAATGTGGTTAGGCAATCCCACCGCTATTTTGCCTCCCAGCAGACCACCTATGAAAAATCCGATGACGATTAGACCTGCAATTCTCAGATCAACCAACCCCCGGGTGTAATATGTCCAAGCTGCCAATAGTCCTACCGGGGGTATCATTAGCGCCAGGGTGGTGCCCTGCGCTTGTTGCTGAGTCAATCCGAATATAAGTACCAGGGCCGGCACAATGATAATACCTCCGCCAATCCCGATGAGGCCGCTTAAAATGCCGGCCAATAATCCTAAAATTATGTAGGGCAGAATGTCGGGCATCCATTTCTCACTCCTTTGAAACTGCTTATTGCCCCGGTCGTGCAGATGACCATAGATTCTATTTGACTGTACAATAGGAAAGCCTGTGGCGCAACATCAATTGGCCTCCGGATCGATGTTGTCCTTTTTGAGCCTAACAAATGTAATGCGCTCACCCTGAAATGGTTGGCCCTGGCCGGATGAAAAGCTTCCCACGAGGTTATATTGTCCCAAGACATCAATAAAGACTCAGCATGAATTTATTCAATTGATTATGTCTGACAGGCCGGGAGCTTCATCGATAACAAGGCTATAACTCTTGACAAGCGCCAAAGATCTCCGGCTTAAGCGGATAGGCCAGGGAGCGGACTTAAACGGCACTACAATAGCTGCGGAATCAAGGCAACACCTTGTTGAATTTAGGCCTTGTTCACGAGGCCTCCATTGCATCCAGTATTCTTAAGGCCCAACCCCACCCACAAAGCATTTAGCGTGCTATAATTGATGCAAATATACCTGACTCACAGGTAAATATAATGAAGTTGGAGCAATGCAGTTCCTTGATCCCCCAGGGATTTTTGAATTGGATTGCTTTTTCTGCTTAGAAAGGAGAATGGCTATGAATTGGGGATTTGATCGTGCCTCTACTGGCATATCGGGCTTGGATATGATTCTTGACGGACTGCGCTGGGGAGATAACGTGGTATGGCAGGTTGAGGATATAAAAGAGTATCAGAATATGGTGATTCCTTTGGTGGAAGCAGCCAAAGCCAAAAATATAACCGTGGTATATCTGCGTTTTGGCCAGCATGCTCCGCTGCTCCCCTCTGACCCCAAAATCAAAGAGTATCAGCTGGATGCCAATATGGGGTTCGAGTCCTTTTCGAGCCGGGTACACACTATAGCCACTCAAGAAGGCGAAAGGGTTTATTATGTATTTGACAGTCTTACCGATCTGCTCTCCGCCTGGGTCACAGATCTTATGATAGGCAATTTTTTCAGGGTGACCTGTCCATATCTATTCAAATTAAACACCATCGCCTATTTCGCGCTGATCAAGAACCGCAACTCTTATGCCACCATTGCCCGTATACGGGAGACCACGCAGCTTTTGCTGGATATCTTCCGCTTTGAGGACCATATTTACATCCATCCACTCAAGGTTTGGAACCGCTACTCACCAACCATGTTCTTACCGCATATCTCTCAGGGCAATAGCTTTGTGCCGATTACCAGCAGCGCTGAGACTGCCCAGTATCTTTCGCGCTTCCAATTGCAGGGACCCGGCAACGTAGAACGCAAGATCGATTACTGGGATCGGATTTTCCTCAATGTGCAAAACCTGTTGGAGGAAAAAAACCGGACAGCGGCCGATTATTGTGAAAAGGAAAAAGCCATGGTGGAGAAGCTATGCCGCATGCTCTTGGGCCGGGATGAGCGCATCTTGAGCCTGGCCCGCAGGTATTTTTCTCTGGAGGATTTCCTGGAGATGCGCAATCGTCTGGTGGGTTCCGGTTTTATCGGCGGTAAAGCCGTAGGAATGCTTTTGGCCAGCAAGATATTGGAAAAGGATTCGGACATCGACTGGTCCAACTATTTGGAGCCTCATGATTCATTCTATATCGGATCGGACGTTTACTATACTTACCTGGTAGAAAACAATTGCTGGGAGCTTCGCCAGCAGCAAAGATTACCGGAAAATTATTTCACCCTGGCCGAACCCTTGAAAGATCGAATTATCAACGGCACTATGCCTGAAGTCGTTAATGATCAGTTTAAGCAGCTGCTCGACTATTTTGGCCAATCGCCTATCATTGTACGCTCCAGCAGCCTGCTGGAAGACGGCTTCGGCAACGCTTTCGCCGGCAAATATGAGAGCGTATTCTGCGTCAATCAAGGCAATCCTCAGGAACGCTATCTTAATTTTGAGAAGGCCGTGAAATCTATATACGCCAGCACCATGAACCAGGATGCCTTAGCCTATCGACTACTGCGGGGCATGGCCGACAGTGATGAGCAGATGGCTCTGCTGGTGCAGCGGGTGTCGGGCTCACTGCGGTCGCACTATTTCTTTCCCGACCTGGCCGGGGTGGCTATGTCTCATAACTCTTATACCTGGCGGGAAGATATGGACCCGCAGGCCGGCATGGTACGCCTGGTGCTCGGATTAGGGACTCGGGCGGTAGACAGAGTCGATGACGATTATCCCCGTATTCTGGCTTTAGATAAGCCCATCCTGCGCCCCGATTCCAATCCGGCAGATGCCAGTCACTATTCGCAGCGCAAAGCCGACGTGCTTGATATACAAAACAACGTTCTCACCACCATTGATCTCTCGCAGATAGTGAAGATGAAATCAGAATTGCCCTGGTGGAAGACGGTGGCCACTCCTGACCATGATATAATATACCGCTTCAGGCAGATGGGCAGAATTGCTCCCGAAGCATGGATACTCTCTTTTGAAGGTTTTCTCAAAGGGGCTTTCCCCCAATTGATGCGCACCCTGCTGCAAACCCTGGAGGGAGCCTATTCTAATCCGGTTGATACAGAATTCACGGTTAATTTCGACAGGAAAGGGGGATTCCGCATCAGCCTTTTGCAGTGCCGCCCCCTGCAAACCATCAAGAATCAGGACGACCGCCTATTGAACCTCGACTACAAGGCAGAAGACCTCTTATTCGCCACCCGCGGCAATACCATGGGACCCGGCCAGCAGCAGAAGCTGGAACGAATATTATATGTAAAACCGGACGCCTATCACCGCCTCAGCGTCAACGATAAATATCAGGCCGCCCGCCTGGTGGGGCGCTTGAATCGCTTGTTCAAAGAGCGCGACGACAGTTCCTACCTGCTCATCGGTCCCGGGCGTTGGGGAACCACCACCCCTTCGCTGGGAGTCCCGTTAACTTTCGCGGAAATCTGCAATGCCGTGGTTCTGGTTGAAGTGGCTCAGGATGAAGGGGGATTTATGCCCGATCTTTCCTTCGGCACTCATTTCTTCCAGGATCTGGTAGAAACCGGAATATTTTATGTCGCGCTTTTCCCGGGGAAGGAAAATACTATTTTCAACCCTGCTCAACTTGATCCGGGCTACAATATATTGGCCCATTATTTGCCCGACCCGGGCAGATGGGAACAGGTTATTCAGGTCTTTGAGCTGGCAGCAATGGGTAAAGAATTATGGCTTCAAGCTGATATAAAAAACCTGCAAACGCTGTGTTTTTTCCGCCCAGCGACACCCGGGCAAGTTTGATCCCGGATTCTGTTGTGAAAAGGTCGTTAAGCTGTATGAAAAGTCCCGAAATTGCGATTTAATTTTCTAAAGTGGAGAGGAACGAGTTATTCCGGTCAACAGGCTAGCCTCCGCCCCAAATAAAAGCCGAAAATCGGCTGTAAGTGGGTCGGCTGAAAACCCACAGAATAGTTTTCACACCGTCTGTCGTCTTTTTGACGGCCTTTGGTAGTCTCTAGGAGAATGCGGATATTAACGGCCTGACTGAGGGACAATAGGAAAAACACAGGGAGTTATTTGATGAAGATTAATCGCTCACCCACCATAGCTATGCTATGGTCGTTATGTCTTCCGGGTTTTGGGCAGTTTTATAACCGGGATTATATTATTGGCTTGGTTCTGGTCACCCTGGAATTAATGATAAATGTTAAGGCTAATCTAAACCTTGCCATCTTGTACTCCTTCAGAGGCCAAATTGCTTTGGCCATTCAGACCGTGGACTATCAATGGCTGCTTTTTTATCCCTGCATTTATTCATATTCGATGTGGCAAGCTTATAATCAGGCTTTAGAAACCAGCCGGTTTGACGGGGAGAACGAGAAAGACCGTTTCCAGTTGCGTTATAATAGTCATTTTATCGGAGCAGCCATGGGCGGAACCCTGGGAATCATATATTTAGATCAAATTGGACCGGTATTTGGAGGATTTCTGGGTTTGGCAATAGGAGTTGCGATTGGATCCTGGTTGAAAAGATTGTAATTTAATAAATGATTTTCTGCATTGATTCAAGGCAGCGGTAAAATATTGAGGTTTGTATTCAATCAGGGCGGGATACGTTATTAACCGAGGACAAAGGAGGAAGCCATAGGAATAGTGCTTCCTCCTTTAATGCGGTTGGCGAAGCTTATCACCCCAACTCTGACGTACTGATATCTCGGCTTGATCCTCCGGGCATTTAACCCCGGATGAGTTAAAATAATATAAGACGGCAGCAATATTAGGGAAAATATCCTTAATTCAGCAACTTGTTGTAAATGCCCAAAATATAGCATAATGAATACAAGCGAATTAGTTGATGGCCCAATCACACCATAATTGGAGTTGAGCGTATGGAAAAAATATTGGTAGTGGATGACGAAGAAGCCCTGGTGCGGCTGATTACATACAACTTGAACAAAGCCGGCTTTGAAACCGTTGCGGCCTTTGACGGCGACCAGGCCTGGCACCTTATCAACACGGAGCAGCCTGACCTCATCATTCTCGATTTAATGCTGCCCGGCAAAGACGGGCTGGAAATCTGCCGGGAAATACGCCGGGCCAACCTGCAGACACCCATAATCATGCTCACTGCCCGGGATGATGAAATTGATCGGGTTCTGGGTCTGGAAATGGGGGCCGATGATTATGTGACCAAACCTTTTAGTGTGCGGGAATTGACCGCCCGGGTCAAGGCGGTCTTACGCAGGAGAGGGGGCAGGGCTGAGGCCGAAGCAACTCCGGCCAGCATCACCATCGGCAGCTTTGAGATCAGACCCGAACAATATGAGATTTACCACCACGGACAGCGTCTGATTTTGACGCTTAAAGAGTACGAGCTGCTTTCGCTTTTTCTCAAGAACCGGGGGCGGGTTATGAAACGGGAATACCTTCTTCAAGTGCTGTGGGATTCTCCGGCCGGAGTATCATCCCGGGTTCTGGATGTTCAGGTCAGCAAGCTGCGCGACAAAATAGAAACAGACAGCAACCAGCCTAAATTTATTAAAACCGTGCGCGGAGTTGGCTATAAATTTGAGGAAAACGACGATGAATAAGAGCTATCACCGCAAGCTGTTCGCGGCTTTCCTCGCCACCATTCTAGTATTGCTGGTCTTGCTTTCCGGACTTGGTTACTTTCAATTCACAACCTATTATCTGCACAACCTCGAATCCAGGCTGGCCAAAGAGGCTTATCTGACGGCCGATATGGCCAGATACCGGACTCAGGCGGACGGCGTAAAACGCAGCTATCAGGATATATGTCTGACTGCTGCCAGGGATGCCCTGACCCGGGTCACTATCATTGATTCCCAGGGGATCGTCCTGGGTGATTCAGAGGTATCTCCAGGCCAACTTGACAACCACAGCAGCCGCCCCGAAGTCTATGCCGCCCTGCATGGGGAAACCGGGGTAGAAATTCGCTACAGCGACACCCTGGACATGAATATGCTCTATGTCGCGGTGCCTTTTTCCGATGGTGAAAACAGCGGCGCTGTACGCATGGCGATGCCCCTGGCTGATCTGCAGGATATCTACAAAAACGCCCTGCTAGGAATATTGGGGATCGGATTGGGCTGTGGAATACTGGCATTGATATTGAGTTTTTTAGTCATCCCGTATTTTTCCCGGCCTATCCTGGAGATTGCTGCGGCTGTCCAGGACATGGCGGGGGGCAATTATTCACGCCGCATATCTGTACACAGCGATGATGAACTGGGGGTACTGGCCCATGCTTTCAATAACATGGGCCAGCATATTGAACAAAACCTGCATCAAATTTCGGAAGTTAAAAATCGCCTGGAAGCGATTTTAAGCAATACGGTTAACGGCATTATGCTTATCGGTCATGACGGGCGCTTGATTTATGCCAATCCTGCTGCTGTTGCGCTGTTGGGATTGGGAGAGGATTTTATAGGCCGTAACTATACTGAGTCCATCGCCGCCTATGAACTGCTCTGCATGATAGACGAAGCCAAAGTAAGCCTTCAGTCGATTAAGCGCAGTATTGTGTTGCACACCAGAGGGGGAAACATAGCTGAAGCCAATGTGGTGCCAATAATAAATAATGGCGTATCCAGTCAGGACATACTGTTAGTGTTGAATGACATCACTGAAATGAAGCGTCTGGAACAGGTGCGCAAAGATTTTGTGGCCAATGTATCTCACGAGTTGAAGACCCCGGTTTCGGCCATCAGCGGTTTTGCAGAGACTTTATTGGATGAGGGCATTTCAGACCAGTTCAATGCGGTTGAGTTTACTCGCATTATTTATGATGAAGCCCAGCGTTTAACCCATTTAATCAATAGCTTATTGACTTTGTCCAAATTAGAGTCGGAACCGGTCAGCCTGAATATGCAAATAATAGACCTCAACAGTTTGATGGCGACAACGGCGGCCAGGATGAATAATCTGGCCGGACTAAAAAACATAACGATCAATTATTATGATCGCGGAGAGGCGGCTAATCTAAAAAGTGACCCGGAGCTTATCGAACAGATTATGATCAACCTGCTGGACAATGCCATTAAATACAGCTCCGAGGGGAACATTATCGAATTAATCCTGGAGGAATCTGCTGACAGAGTCATTATCAAGGTTAAAGATCATGGTACCGGCATTCCCGCAGCAGAGCTCCCCCGTATTTTCGAACGGTTCTACCGGGTCGATAAGGCCCGTTCCCGGAAAACCGGAGGATCCGGGCTGGGATTGGCGATCGTCAAGCATTTGGTGGAAAACCTCCATGGTCAGATAGCGGTAGAGAGCACCATAGGCACAGGCACCGTCTTTTCGGTAACCTTATTCAAGCAGTAACTTCTACAAAAAACATTTTCTGGTGCCGTTTACACAATCTTTACATAAGAATTACCCTGGCGAGATGTAAGGTCCGATTATCCTTTACAATGATCGTTTATCCTATTAATGATAAAAGTAAGGCATTATAAAAGGAGGAACGTATTCATGAGATTATCGAGAGTAAAGAAAGTCGGCACTGTATTTTTTGCGGGATTATTAATGTTTGGCGCTTTGGCAACTGCCGGATGCGGAAAGCAAGAAGCTTCTGCCCCCCCCCAGCAGCCGACTCCTGCCCTTAGCGGCACCTTGACAGTGGCTGGTTCTACTTCGGTTCAACCTTTCAGCGATTTGCTTGCCGAAGAATTTATGGCTGCCAATAAAGAGGTACAGATCAACGTACAGGGAGGCGGCTCCAGTGTGGGCATTGAATCTGCGGTCTCAGGAGCTGCGGGTATAGGCGCGGTTTCCCGGTCGGTAACCAGTGAAGAAAAGGCCAAAGGCCTGGTGGACACTATCATTGCCCTGGACGGCATCGCCATAGTGGTACACCCCAGCAATGCCATTTCTTCAATAAGCACCGCTGACGTAATGAACATCTACCTGGGCAATATCAAGAACTGGAAGCAGCTGGGCGGCCTTGACGCACCCATCACCGTAGTCACCAGAGAAGATGGTTCGGGAACCAGGGAGGCCTTCACTAGCCTGGTTATGAACAAAAAAGACATAATCAGCACCGCCATCGTGCAGAATTCCACCGGAGCGGTTAGAACCACTGTGGCCGGCGACAAGAATGCCATCGGTTATGTATCGTTGTCCAGCCTCAACCAGGAAGTCAAAGCTCTGCAGGTGGACGAAATTGCAGCCAACGAAACCAATGTGAAGAATGGCACCTATAAACTGCAAAGGCCTTTCATCTATGTGACCAAAGGCGAACCCAGCGGATTGGCCAAGGCCTTTATCGACTACGTTCTAAGCCCGCAGGGACAACAATTGATAGTTGAAGAAGGCGCCATCACTGTAAGCAAATAAGATGAGTAGACCTATCATCTCCTCATCAAGCGAATTACCCATTAAATCCGGCGGCAGCCCAGCCGCCGGTAAGCTTATAGGAGGAGCTATGAACAGGCTATACGGAGGCGCAGAAGCCCGCTACAATGAGATATTTATCGAGAAAGCCCTGTTCGTGAGCGCCGCCCTCTTTATTATCATAATCGCCATTATAACCCTGTTTATATTTAGCAAAGGACTGCCGGTCTTTTTGAAGGTAGGGTGGGCAGATTTTTTGTTTAATACCGATTGGCGTCCCACCAAAGGTATATTTGGAATTGGGGCAATGGTGGTGGGTTCTTTGGCCGTGACTCTGTCCGCCATGATATGGTCGGTTCCCCTGGGGTTGGCCACGGCGGTTTTCATGGCCGAAATCGCACCCCGCCACATAGGCCAGCTGCTAGGCAGTCTGGTGGAACTATTGGCCGGAATACCCTCAGTTGTCTATGGCTTCGTAGGGCTCTTGGTGGTAGTGCCCTTTATTCGTGAACATATGGGCGGAAACGGCATGAGCGTTTTAGCCGGTGCTATCGTGTTGGGGATTATGATTCTGCCCACAGTGGTAAACATCTCCCGGGATGCTATACAGGCGGTTCCCCGTGAATATACCGAAGGTTCGCTGGCATTGGGAGCTTCTCATTATCAAACCATAGCCAAGGTTATTATTCCGGCGGCTCGTTCAGGGATCATTACCGCTGTTGTGCTGGGTATGGGACGGGCTATAGGCGAAACCATGGCGGTGGTGATGGTAACAGGCAATTCAAGTATTGTGCCGGCCAGCATCCTGGCTCCGGTGAGAACCATGACCAGCAATATAGTATTGGAGATGGGCTATGCCAGCGGTGATCATCAAGCTGCACTTTTTTCAACCGGGATGGTATTGTTTATTTTTATCGTGGTCTTGAACCTAATTGTCAACCGGGTGGCTAAGGCAGGTGACATCAATGGCAAGAAATAGATGGCAGGATCGCATCATCACCGCGGCCTTCTGGTCAGCAGGGATAATAATAGTAGCGATATTGGCCGGTATCATCGGCTACGTGGCGTTCAAAGGCATCTCCAGTATCAGCCTGGATTTCATCCTGGAGCCTCCCCGCAGGGCGGGCCGGGCGGGGGGAATATCCACCACCATCGTCAGCA
>NZ_DIPG01000078.1:0-221 GCF_002426325.1 Syntrophomonas sp. UBA5494
CTGGAGGATGGAACCATGGTGGTTGTGGAGGATGCACAAAACGACATCGGACGTGATCTTGATGTGGTAGTAACCAGCGTGTTTCAAACCGCCGCGGGCCGTATGATTTTTACCCGCAAGAGCCGGGAAGATCACCAGCATCATGCTCATCATTTGGAGAGCCAGGTACAAGCTGTACGAGAGGTGAATTTGTATGGATAACAACCTCCGGGTTGTTATAG
>NZ_DIPG01000078.1:418-1154 GCF_002426325.1 Syntrophomonas sp. UBA5494
TATTGGCCTATTCTATCGATGTTTTTGAAGCCCATCCGCAGGTGGATGAAATCGTGGTGGTAGCTCATCCCGATGAGGTCAATTACTGCCAGCGTGAGGTCATCGGGCGCTACGGCTACAAAAAGGTATCCCGGGTAATACCCGGCGGAGCGGAACGGCAGGACTCGGTATGGGCCGGTCTGCAGAGCCTGGGTACGGATACCGCTTATGTGGCAGTTCATGACGGGGCCCGTCCCCTCTTGAGCAAGCAGCTGATCGACCGCTTGCTGGAATCAGCGCGGGAATGGGGTGCAGCCATTCCCGGGGTCATGGCCAGGGACACCTTAAAGATGATCGACCGGGACGGATTTGTGGGCCATACCCTGGATCGTTCCGTAGTATCATTGATTCAGACCCCGCAAATCTTTCAATATCAAGAACTGATAAGGGCTTACGAATGTGCTTACCGGGATGATCTGATGGGCACTGATGATGCCAGTCTGTTCGAGGTCTACATCGGAAGGGTCAAGGTCGTTCCCGGAGAAGCCAACAATATAAAAATGACCACCACTGAAGATCTTTTGGTTGCGGAAGCCCTGTTGCGGATGAACCGGTTATAATGGGCAGCAAGGAGGTATTCATGCGCATTGGCACCGGCTATGATGTTCACAGACTGGTAGAGGGCCGCCGGCTGGTTCTGGGCGGGGTCGATATCCCGCACCCCACCGGGTTATTAGGCCATTCGGATGCCGATGTT
>NZ_DIPG01000078.1:1243-2875 GCF_002426325.1 Syntrophomonas sp. UBA5494
TAGGCCATTCGGATGCCGATGTTTTATTGCATGCCGTTTGCGATGCTTTGCTGGGGGCTGCCGCCCTGGGTGATATCGGCCGCCATTTCCCCCCCGGGGATATCCGTTACAAAAATATCAGCAGCAAGCTGCTTCTGGCCGAGGTCGGCAACAAAATCCGCCAGGCGGGATTTAAGGTTATAAATGTCGACGCCACGGTGGTCGCTCAAGAACCTCATCTGTCGGGTTATATCGGAGAGATGTCAGCCAATATTGCCGGTTGTTTGGGTATTGATCCCGGACAGGTGAATGTAAAGGCCACTACTACCGAAAGACTGGGATTTGAAGGCCAGAAGTTGGGCATATCCGCCCAGGCGGTGGCATTGCTGGGAGAGCTATAATATTTCGCCCCTGAACGAGGCAAGCTATGAAAAAAGTTCAGGGGGAAGTTATATGAACAAAGGAAAAACGGCGATATTGCTATCGCTGTTATTGCTTTTCGGTGTAGTATTGATAGGTGAGCTAATCACCAGACCTGTAGTTATGACCAGTGATGATCCCCGGGTAGTGATCAGCTTTGGCCAGGATCTCACCACCGCCCAGCGCCAGGAAGTAGAGGCATTTTTTAAAGACTGGCAGGGCAGCAAAGAGGCTCAGATAATCACGGTCAGCAATGAGGAAGAACACCGCTATCTGGAAGGGGTAGTTGATAAAAGCCTTATCGGCAGCAAAGCCATATCCAGTGCTTATTGCGAATTATTGGCTAAAGGACAGGGGATTGAAGTCAAAACCAAAAATATAGAGGCCATAACCCCGTTTATGTATGCCAACGCCCTGGCTACAGCAGGCATAGAGGATGCGCGGGTTATCGCTGCCAGCCCGGTGAAGGTCAGTGGTACCGCGGCTTTGACCGGGATGATCAAGGCTTTTGAACAGGCCAAAGGCGAACCGTTGCAAGAGAAGGCCAAAGAGACTGCCCATGAAGAAGTGGCTAGAATCTCTGAACTTGGGGAAAAGGTAGGCAAGGGCAATGCTGAAACCATCATCTACGAGGTCAAGCGAGAGGTGGTAGGCAAAAATATCACCGATCCCGAAGAGATCAGGGCCGTCATCCTTAGAGTCAGCGCGGACCTGCACATTGATCTCTCCGCAGAAGATGTGGACCGCCTGGTGCAGCTGATGCTGGATGTGCAGAGACTTAACCTTAATATAAATCAATTGTCCAACCAGCTGCAGAACCTGCATCGGGATGTCTCCGAAGTCAGGAGCACCGGCAGGATGTTCTGGAACCTGGTGCAGGAGTGGCTGCAGAAGATACGCTCCGGCTTAGACGGACTGAGCAGTATTATGAGCAGATAAGTGTTTATCCATAGAATTAACCGCTTAGGAGGGAGAATTTTTGAGTCAGATTAAGGTTCGCTTTGCGCCAAGTCCTACCGGACCTTTGCATATAGGAGGTGCGCGCTCGGCCCTGTTCAACTACCTGTTTGCCCGGCATTGCCGCGGAAAACTGGTATTGCGCATCGAGGATACCGACCTGGAGCGATCCAGCCGGGAATATGAAGAAGAGATCATCGCTTCATTGCGCTGGCTGGGCATACAATGGGATGAGGGCATCGACAGTGCAGAGGAGAACGGCCCTTACCGGCAGAC
>NZ_DIPG01000078.1:2983-3285 GCF_002426325.1 Syntrophomonas sp. UBA5494
TCGATTTATGAGCGATATACCAGGATGCTACTTGAACAGGGCGATGCCTATTATTGCTTCTGCAGCGAAGCAGCCCTGGAGGAAGAGCGGCAGGCCTTAATGGCTAAAGGAGAGACCCCGCGTTATCTGGGGCGCTGCCGCCATCTCAGTGAGGAAGAGCGGGCCTCTTACCTGGCACAGGGTATCAAGCCGGTGGTGCGCTTTCGGGTGCCGCCCCGGCAGATATACGTGGTTGACGACCTGGTCCGGGAGCGGGTCAGCTTCGAAAGCGACGGGATGGGAGACTTCATCATAGTAAAATC
>NZ_DIPG01000078.1:3370-4407 GCF_002426325.1 Syntrophomonas sp. UBA5494
GGAGACTTCATCATAGTAAAATCAGACGGGCTGCCTACCTATAATTTTGCGGTGGTCATCGATGATGTACTCATGGGGATTACCCATGTTATACGCGCTGAGGAACACCTATCCAACACCCCGCGCCAGCTGATGATTTACGAAGCCCTGCATTTTAAACGGCCGGAATTTGCGCATATTTCCTTGATTCTGGGCAGCGACCGCCAGAAAATGAGCAAACGCCACGGGGCCACTTCTTTGATGCAGTACCGGGAGATGGGTTATCTTCCTGAAGCCCTGGTCAACTTTTTGAGCTTGCTGGGTTGGTCGCCTGAGGGTGAAGAGCAGATCCTGGATATGGGTCAGATCATTGAGGCCTTTACCCTGGAACGGGTGGCCAAGAGCCCGGCGGTTTTTGACCTGGAGAAGCTTAATTGGATGAATGGGCAGTATATCCGCAAGCTCGATATCGAAACACTGGCGGAACGGGTTAAACCATACCTCCTGGCTTCTCCTTACCGGAACCAGATTGAAGCCCTCCCCCTGCAGCAATACCTCTTGCTGATAGCAACGGTCAAAGATCATCTGGTCTGTTTGAGCGATATCGTAAAAGAAGTGGCGCTGCTGTTCGAGCCGGTTAGCTTTGCCCCCGAGGCCCTGGAGGTTTTACAAGGGGAAAATACCGGGCTGGTCTTGCAGGCTTTTATAGAATCTTTTCCTGACAGTCTGGAGCCGGAGGTTATTAAACAACACCTGAAGCTGATCACCAAGCAGAACAAATTGAAGCCTAAAGATGTATTCATGCCTTTGCGCTGTTCCCTGAGCGGACAGGTGCACGGACCTGATCTGCCCAGTCTGATAAGCCTGTGGGGGAAAGAAGAAAGCCTTAATCGGGTGCAGCAGAGCTTGAAGATGTTAACAGGTAAATAGAGGAAAGCGCTATTCTGTTCGGTTTGGTTGACATAAAATTTTGTCCTGCATATAATTTAACTAATGATAAATATAAATGCTGGGAATGGGAGAAGTAGAGCCTCGATCGCTGCCAGAGAGAAAAGGTC
>NZ_DIPG01000078.1:4478-4992 GCF_002426325.1 Syntrophomonas sp. UBA5494
TCGCTGCCAGAGAGAAAAGGTCACCGGCTGAGAGCCTTTTTACAGTATGAAGTTGCTCGAATATGCACCCGGGAGCAGATATGCCGAAATAGGAGTAGGCATATCCGGTTAAAGACCGTTACCATGAAGAGAGGGGCGTTTATCGCCCAATTGGAGTGGAACCGCGGAAGTCAGCCTTTCGTCTCTTGGAGACGAAAGGCTTTTATATTTAAGGAGGGGAAATAATGTTTGCCATGCTGCGACAAGAGGTGAAAGTAGTTTTTGAAAGGGATCCAGCCGCCAAGAGTGTACTGGAGGTTCTATTCTGTTATCCGGGCTTTCATGCCATTATTCATCACCGCATAGCCCATTTTTTCTACCGGCATCGACTATTTTTCGTGGCGCGTATGATATCGCACCTCAACCGGTTCCTGACCGGAATCGAGATCCATCCCGGGGCTAAAATCGGAAAAGGCTTGTTCATCGATCATGGCAGCGGGGTGGTTATCGGAGAAACCACCGAGATAGGGGATAA
>NZ_DIPG01000078.1:5080-5562 GCF_002426325.1 Syntrophomonas sp. UBA5494
GAAACCACCGAGATAGGGGATAATGTCACCTTGTATCAAGGCGTTACCCTGGGCGGCACCGGCAAGGAAAAAGGCAAGCGCCATCCCACCATCGGGGATAATGTGACTATCAGTGTCGGCGCCAAAGTACTGGGGAATATTAAAATTGGCAACAATGTTAAGATCGGCGGGGGCTCGGTGGTCCTGAAAGATGTGCCCTCCAATTGTACGGTAGTAGGGGTTCCGGGGAGAATAGCAGTGCGTGACGGCGCCAAGGTGGATGAGGTGGATCTGGAGCATAATGTCCTGCCTGATCCTGTGGCAGATATGTTCACCGTTATGCAGGAAAGAATCGATATTTTGGAGAAAAGAATAGCTGATATGGAGAAAGGAGAACTCCCCGATGCGCCTTTACAACACGTTAGGAGGCAGAAAGGAAGATTTGCAAACTCTGGAACCGCATAGGGTGAAAATGTATGTATGCGGTCCCACCACCTATAACT
>NZ_DIPG01000078.1:5650-6199 GCF_002426325.1 Syntrophomonas sp. UBA5494
ATGCGGTCCCACCACCTATAACTTTATTCACCTGGGCAATGCGCGGCCCCTGGCGGTTTTTGATACAGTAAGGAGATATCTGGCTTACCGCGGTTATGAGGTAATGTATGTGCAGAACTTCACCGACGTAGATGACAAGATAATAAACCGTGCCAATGAGGAAGGGGCAAATGCCCTGGAGTTGGCACAGCGCTATATTGACGCTTATTTTACCGATGCAGATGCCTTAAACATCAAGCGGGCCGATGCGCACCCCCAGGTCAGCCAGCATATGAACGAAATCGTGGCGTCGGTGCAGGGACTTATCGAAAAAGGCTATGCCTATGAGATAGATGGGGATGTCTATTACCGGGTAGCCGCTTTTAAAGATTACGGCAAGCTGTCAGGCCGGTCGTTGGAGGATATGCTGGCAGGCGCCAGGGTGGGAATTGATGAGCGCAAAGAGAATGCGATGGATTTCGCCTTGTGGAAAAAGGCCAAAGCGGGAGAACCGTCCTGGCCAAGCCCCTGGGGGGCTGGCCGGCCCGGCTGGCATATCGAATGTTCGGT
>NZ_DIPG01000016.1:0-8893 GCF_002426325.1 Syntrophomonas sp. UBA5494
ATATATCCTATCCCCCGCACATTGCTGAATATGACTTTCCGTCCTGATTTCTATCAATTATAATTATGCAATATATTCTACATTATTATATTAGATCAAATCTGTCATGTAAATTATTCCACTGCGAACAGCGGCGGCATGCGGCATCTCCCTAAGACGTGCGGGTCCAGTATCCAGCTATTTGGCCGGCCAGTGCCGGTGTAGGCAGCGCATACTGTCCCAAATACCTTCATATTTTTTATAAGCGATTAATTTTCAGGAGGCCGGCATGCTAACCTGGCTGAAACGACGCCTCAGAGCTTTGATGTTCATGACCCTTTTCCTGGGCGGGATCTCTTATGGCAGCTTTACCCTGGCTTTGCACCCCAACCTCTCCGTTTGGGAAAAAGACGGCAACTTAATTCGCAGTGTAACAGTGCGGGAGAAGGTGGTGGCCTTGACCTTCGATGACGGACCTGATCCGCTCCGGACCCCGGTGCTCCTGGACATACTCAGAATGCATCAGACTCAGGCCACCTTCTTCGTAGTGGGCAGCAAGGCACAAAAGCATCCTGAAATCATCCGGCGGATGGCCCGGGATGGGCATGAAATCGGGAATCACAGTTATTCGCACCGGAATTTTAATCATCTCAATAAATGGCAGATACTGGAGGAAATTCGCCGCACAAATCAGATTATAACAGAACTCAGCGGGCATCAACCCGATTTATTCCGCCCCCCGGGGGGCTATCTGTCATATGAGATGGTGGATTTGACGGTTAAAGAGGGCATGCTGGTGGCCTATTGGACCTGGCAGCAGGACAGCAAGGATTGGCGCCGGGGAAAACCTGCCCCAACCATTGCCGCCCACATTGTAGAACACATCAGGCCCGGGCAGATCATTATCCTCCATGATGCCGGAGATAACGGTCTGCAAACTGCCAGAGCGGTGGATATTTTTCTGGCTGACCTTAAGCAGAAGGGCTACCGCTTTGTGAGTATGGGCGAACTGATTAGCCGGGGAGCTAAAGATTGAATAAACTTACTTTTTTCGCCATAGAATTCATTAGGAAAAGAGGGTGATGATCTGCCCAGGTTTTTTGGCTTTTACGAGATGAATCCCAAAACGAAGATTACGGTTATCGCCGTATTGGTCCTGCTCCTGCTGGCTACCAGCGCGGTGTATGTGCAGGCCTTCTACAGGCAAAAGCCGGTTTATGGGGTTGAAACTGACAAGAAGATCGTAGCTTTAACTTTTGATATAAGCTGGGGTTACGAGACCGCACCGGCGGTTCTGGAAATCCTCAAGGCCAATCAAGTGCAATGCACTTTCTTTCTGTCCGGCCCCTGGGCCACTCAGTACCCGGAAGTGGTGAAACGGATCAAAGCCGATGGCCATGAAATCGCCAGCCATGGACACCGCCATCTCAATCTGACCAATTTCAGTAAAAGCGAGATCAAAGAAGAGATTATGAAAGCCCACCAGGCTATCCAAGCAGTAACTGGAGAGCCGCCCCGCCTTATCCGCGCTCCCAACGGAGATTACAATGACAATGTAATGGAAGCCATTCACGAGTGCCATTATCAGGCCATACATTGGGGCACAGATTCTCTGGACTGGATGAACCCCGGTGTCTCCATAATCATCGAGAGAATAAACAAGCGCATACACCCGGGCGATATCATTCTCATGCATGCCAGCGACACCTGTAAACAGACCGCGCAAGCCCTGCCCGCCATAATAAACAATATCCGCAGCCAGGGTTATGAAATTGTTACCGTATCCGAACTGCTGCAGGAAGCCGCTGCCGATTGAGCAGGAGCAAAGCGCCTGCTGTCCCAGAAAAAATGAAGAAGCCATTTAAGGGTCCTTAAATGGCTTCTTCTTATTCTCTGTCTTCCTTTTCGTCCTCAATGTGCTCCAAGCCAATGGAACGGAGGATCTCATCAATCAGCTTTTTATCCAATTATCTTCTCACCTCCTCGCCGGGCATTTTATTACCTACCCTATATTATTATAATACTTCGATGCAGAAAATGCTGACGAGTTTTGTAAAGTTTCACCCAAATTTCGGTGTATTTTCAGTAACTTCTAATCAGCATCATCCTCTGCACTGCAGATTTCCGCCAGTTGCTCATCACCCGCAGGGAAAATATGGCGCGGCTTTTTTTCAATCATAACTGTGGCTGGCAGGGGCTTGGGCGCCGACACCCCCAGATCCGTCAGGCGGCGCGCCGTAACCAGAACCCGGCTTTCCATCGACCCTACGGTCTGGTTGTAAGCCTCCACGGTGCGCTCCAGGCCTTTGCGCAAGTCTTCAAAATGCCTGGTCAGGACATGAATCCGATCATATAGGTTTTGACCCAGCCTGCTTATCTCCCGGGCATTCTCGGCGATGGCTTCCTGCTTCCAGCCGTACGCAACCGCTTTGAGCAAAGCGATCAAAGTGGTGGGTGTAGCCAAGATGACCTGCTGGCTGGAGCCATACTCAATCAGTTCGGGGTCATATTGCAGGGCGGCGCTGAAGAATGCCTCCCCGGGAACAAATAAAACTGCGAACTCCGGGGTAGGCTGAAATTGTTCCCAATATCTTTTACTCCCCAGCTGGCTGATGTGCACCCGCAGTTGTTTGGCATGATCGGAGAGCCTGGCTTGCTGCAGGTTGGGATCATCGCTCTCCATGGCATCCAAATAGGCCCGCAAAGGGGTTTTGGAATCTACCACCGCATAACGTCCCCCGGGCAGTTTGACAATCAAATCGGGGCGCAGGCGTGAATCAGGGGATTCGCTGCTGCGCTGTTCCACGAAGTCGCAGAAATTGACCATACCCGCCATCTCCACCACCCGGCGCAGCTGCAGCTCGCCCCAGCGCCCCCGGACCTCGGGCCGCCTCAAGGCTTTGACCAGATTAGCGGTTTCAGTGTGCAGCTGGGCCTGGGTGCGCGACATATTCCCCACCTCGGCCATCAAACTGGCATAGGCGCTGGTGCGCTCCTTTTCCAGCTGCTGAACCTTTTGATCCACCTGTTTCAAGGAGTTCAGTACCGGCTCCACCAAGGACTGAATGGCTTTATGCCTGGTTTCCAAATCGGTGCGGGCTCCCTCCTGGTATTTCTCCAGCGAGGTGGCGGCCAGCTCCAGAAAAGATCGATTGTTGCTGCGCAAGGCCTCGGCGGACAGCGAGGCGAAGGCTTCAGTCATTTTCTCCCGGACTTGTTCCAGTAATTGTTTCTCCCGGGCCAGGCGTTTTTCACTCTCCTGCAAACGCTCTTCCAAGCCCGCCTGAATCTTGTGCAGCCGGTTGAGTTCCATCTGCAGATCGCTCACCAGGTTTTCCTTTTTATCAAGGCTGGCTTCCAGCTCAGTGATGCGCAGACATCTCTCCTCAGCCGCCGACCGTTTCTGCTGCTGAGACTGCAGTTCGCCGCTTAAACTGGATATATGCTGGCCAAGATCACGCTCTCTCTGGCGCAATTCCTGCAGATACTGTTCTTTGTGGGCAAGATTTTCCTGGTACATGGCCCGCTCGCCCGCAATGCTTTGCTCGTACAAAAGCCGTTCACTGTATAAACGCCCGCGCATAACCAAAGCTATGCCCAGGCCGCCCATTATCAATCCTGCCGCTAAGGCCAGGAGTGTAACCCATTCGCTCATGATCTGCCAGCCTCACTTTCGAGCCCTCTTGCATCTCAGTATAGCGCAACCGCGGCCTGCCTTGAATCCCATTTTACATTGCCAGCCTACATAATTGCGGGCAGCTGTGGTGAGGATAAGAAGGAGAGGTCAGGAGGTGCTCGCATGTTAAGCCATGATGGTGTATGGGCCAGGTATATCCTGGCGTTGTGTTTTTTCTTCGCTTCAGGAAGCGGCCTGGTCACAGGCTGGGCCGCAACCCTGTGCGGGGTGTTGGGTACGGTGCAGTTGGCCAACGCGCTTTTGAGGTATTCCCCGGTAATGGAATTGATCAATTGGTGGCAGACCCATAAAAAGACCTTATAAAAATCTTAAACCCATAATGCCGGGCAGCGTCAAACCCGGCTTTTGACTGTCATGTAAAAGAGTCCGGGACATCCCGGACTCTATCATTGCTCACTTTGGTTTCAGGCTTCGACTCTATTCCAGCTTCTCCAACATATCCAAGACCATGTCGAAGAAGTAACTGATGTCTTCACGCTCATTGATCCCGGCTTTAAAGCCCACTTCCGGAAACCGTCCGGCACTGTTGATCTTAACATCTACAGTGTAGTTGGCCTGCTCCATATCGGATTCTATATTATCAACTTCGATGTCGTCCCATTCTTCCTCAATGCTTAGATCTTCTTCATTGAGCAGCTTAGCATAGGCCTTGGCATCAATTTCATCGCCATGATCAATGATCTGGGTTACTATCCAAAGGATATCTGCTACGTTTATTTCCAATTCTTCCGCTAACTGAATAATTTCATTGGCAACCGGAGTAATTTTTAGTAAATCGGATAAATTCACTGGATCGCCTTTACCCCATCTCTTACTCACAGCCTCACCTCCGCATCTTGCTGCATTCCCCGAAACTACGTGTAAACAGTTTTTGCGCTGTTCCCTTCACGCGCTGAGTTTGACATTATCTGCCGACTTTTCTGGTCTCTGTTTATTTGATTATATGTGAACTGTAGGAAAAAAAACAGTGCAATAAAAAGGAAATATTAATCTCCCTGGTCGTCAAAGAACTCCATTCGGGCCGTCCACATTATTCCAGTATCTGACGGCAATTAGACGATCTGAATACACATCTGGAAAAGTCTTTGCCGTGCCATGCCCTTCTCTACAACTATATGTCAGCCCAATGCTCAATTATTACAGGGGAAGCTGCTGATGGGCAGAAATACCGCCTTTATCACGCCGGACCAGGTCCGGCCAACCCCAATCAGCAGGCTGTAATATCTCGGACTGATCCCCGCAGCCAAAGCGGCTATCCGGGTTAGGCTTCGCTTTATTATATGCCAATTTACCCAACTTATGTAAGCGGAAAAACTTGGTCCAGACGTTTTATTCCGGAGGCTTGTTAGCGGAAGTGTTGTATCGGGGGTAATTCCCGGCAGGAAAATTACATCGCTTTGGTCCTGAAACAATCGGTTATTGGCAGGACTGTACGAATTTCCTTGGCTAAACCGCCAAACCGATGTGCGGTATTTCGATGCGCTCATTTAAAAAGTCGATTCTGGTCAGTGATCCAGGCGGAACGGTCTCCTGCCAGGGATCGGAGTTGGCCCGTATTCGGCATAGCATGGCCTTTATCACCCCGCCGTGGGTGACTACCACCGCTGTCCCGGCATGCTTCTTTTTGATTTCCTCGATAGCTTCAAGGCTGCGGCTGGCCAGGTCAGAAAAGGATTCGCCCCCGGGTACCCGGAATTCTTCCAGGTTATTAAACCACTGTTCAAATTCGCTCCGGTACGCAGCGTAAACCTGCGTGAAGGTCAGGCCTTCCCATTTGCCAAAGCAGAATTCGCGCAGCCTGTGATCGGGGTGGGGCTGAAGCTTAAAAGCTCGGCCGATTATTTCCG
The DNA here is from genome assembly GCF_002426325.1 of Syntrophomonas sp. UBA5494. NCBI lineage: Bacteria > Bacillati > Bacillota > Clostridia > Eubacteriales > Syntrophomonadaceae > Syntrophomonas > Syntrophomonas sp. UBA5494. Next base: position 5,524 of record NZ_DIPG01000016.1, read on the forward strand.
CGGTTTCGCGGGCCCGGGAAAGATCGCTGCAATACACGGCCTCGACCGCTTCATCCTTCACAAGATAATCGGCCAGCCGCAGGGCTTGCTGCCTCCCGGTGTCATTCAGCGGGATATCGGTATGACCCTGGTATCTCTGGCTGGCGTTCCATTGGGTTTGTCCGTGTCTGATCAGGATTAATTTCATGGCCGTGTCATCCTCTCCAGTCGCTCTTATCCATGCACCAGGAATACCGCGGTGATGATAAAGATGGTTTCACAGCACTCGCATAAGGCTCCGAAGCTATCCCCGGTTACACCCTCCAGCTGCCGGGCTATCCAGGCCGCTATCAAGGCACCCAGGCCGATGGTGATAATGACCGCGGTCAGGGCTGTCCAGGCCTGAGCCAGCCAGGATCCGGCCAGGAGCAATAGAGCGGCTCCAGCCAATTTCGGAAGCCCCGCTTCTCCGCCGAACGCTGCCCCCAGGCCGCCGCCAGACCGGGCATAAGGATAGCGGCAGATGGCGTACACCATCATAAACCGCCCTACCGCCGGCGCAACCAGCAAGACCCAGGCCTTATCAGTTATTAAAAGGTTATCCAGAAAAGCCAGCTTGAGAAGGATGACCACCACCAGAGTTATGGCCCCCATAGCCCCTACCCGGCTGTCTTTCATAATTTCCAGTTTGCGTTCCCGGTCCCGGCCGCTGAAGAGTCCATCCGCAGAATCCATCAGCCCGTCGAGGTGCAGGGCGCCCGTAACCATAACCCAGGCCAATATGATCATAGCCTCGGCTGCAATACCCGGGCCTAAGAGTTCAGTGAGCCGGGAGACTGCGAACAATATCATGCCGATAATGAATCCGACCAGAGGGTAATAGTAAAGTGAATTGGCGAATTCCCTGTCATTAGCAATACGGTTTCCGTAAACCGGGGCTATGGTAAGAAAGCTGATAGCCAGCAGCAGACTGTGCACACAATTCCTCCTAATGCCATTTTTCGCTATGGTTTCCGCTACTTGTGAGAAGCGCCTTTGCAATCGATGTTTTTTCAGAGCTTCCAATTTCCGCTTAAAATGCCGCACCTTTATGAGCAGTTGTCCAATATGTCTTTATTGCCATGAAAATCTTTTGTCTTTTATTGCCCGGGCGGTTTTAATAATGATTCCGCGTGGGCACATTATAAAAAACTGCTGTGAAGGTGGACGGATATGGATTTCAAAAAGGATTTGACTTCATTTGACCGGGGCATTCGAATCACAATGGGATTATTCCTTATCGGCCTGGTAGTCTTGCAGCCCGTGGCCTTAAACAACACCTGGCTGCTAGTCCTCGCGGTCATGGGTCTGGGTATGCTGGCCGAGGGCTTCAATACCAGGTATTGAATAAATAATCTAATCGCCGGCCCGGTTTAATATTCCTCGTTCTAAAGGAGCCCGAAAGCTGTCTCAACCGCTTCGTCTCCACTACAGCCATTTTCCCAAAAGGAATCCGAATACCAGGGCCAGTATGCTGATGATCAACAGCTTGGCGGTTTCCGCTGGAGGGATTTTTATGGAATCGCGCACCTTGATGTCCCACAAGCTGCGCCTTTTCAAGCGATGGGCGATCTCAATCTTCCCCCCCATTTCGGCGATAATGCCGTCGCAGGCCTCTTCGATGCGCTCCCGCACTGCCAGGGCCTCCTCGCCCCAGAGTTCAAGGCATCTGCGGAAAAGCCACTCACCTTGCTTATTGACAAACTCGGCAGCCAGATCCAGAGCTTCAGACCACTGCTGATTCCACAGGGCTGCCTCAGGTATGGAATCGATCAGTTCGAGGGCACACCCCCTGATGATATTCAATACCTGATCTGCAAAATCATTCATTCCGCTGCTTTGGCCGGATTCCCACAGCTTCTCGCCCTGTTTGGCCGCCTCCTGCACCCGCATCATCATGGTTTGTTGCTTAACCCGGAATATTCCCGCTATATCTATTTTGCGTTGATTTTTCATTCTGGGCATACTTATAAATCACCTCGCTATTTCAGTATTCTCCTTAATTTAAATGGTTTCCTTCAATCAAAGCGGTTCATGTCCCAAGCGGATAAATCATCCTCCACTGGGATGTGAGGTTTTACCAAACCACCGGCGCCTGCTATGGCAACCCCGGAGAACGGTCTGCAAGCGGGACGCCGGTTCTGCAGCTGATTGTCGCTATAGTAAAAAAAGTGTTCTTGCCGCGGGCATTCATAACAAATCATCATAAATATGCTGGCAAAATGATAATATATACACAGGCCTGCACCATGCAGGCTAAATTACTCTTATATGGTGATATACTATGTGGAATTTCTTGTACTGGTTAGTTCCTTTGCTGGCTCTGAGCGGCTACTTCAAATTCAGCGGCAATGAGATCGGCCTGTTTTTCAGTGCCGCGGCGGCTATCATACCCCTGGCCGGGCTTATGGGCGAGGCTACCGAAAACCTGGCCTGTTATACCGGTGAAAGGATCGGCGGTCTGCTCAATGCCACTTTTGGCAATGCCACCGAACTCCTGATTACCATATTTGCCTTAAAAGCCGGCCTGTTCGCGGTGGTAAAAGCCTCCCTGGCAGGCAGCATCCTGGGCAATATCCTTTTGGTCCTGGGGCTTTCCATAGCCATGGGCGGCATGAAGAACGGGATACAGCATTTCGACCGGGTTCATATCAACAATCAGACCAGTCTTATGTTTTTATCGGTCATTGCCCTGACCATCCCGGCGGTATTCCTCTATGGAGAAACCGGGCCCAAGCTGGAGCATTACAGCCTGGTGGTGGCGGGGATTCTGTTCGTGATCTATGTAGCCGGCCTGGTATTCAGCTTCCGTCATACCGGCACCAACCGTCAGTGCGCGATTGATGAGGAAATTAAATGGAGCCGGCCGCGCTCCCTGGGGATGCTGTTCTTAAGCACGCTTTTAATAGCGCTGGAGAGTGAATTCCTGGTCAGTTCCATTGAACCGGTTACAGCCCTGTTGGGATGGTCGGAGTTTTTCATCGGTATTATCATCATCCCTTTGATCGGCAATGCTGCCGAACATTTTACCGCTGTCATTATGGCCTGGCGCAACAAGATCGACCTGGCCTTTGAGATTGCGGTGGGATCAAGCACTCAGATTGCCTTGCTGGTAACGCCCCTGCTGGTTTTTATCGGTTTATTCATGGGACGGCCGATGAGTATCGTTTTTAACTATTATGAGATTGTGGCGATCGGTCTGGCGGTGCTAATCGCCCAGTTCATCAGCCTGGACGGTGAGTCTAACTGGTTGGAAGGCTCTTTGTTGCTGGCCGCCTACGCCATCATCGCCTTCGGCTTCTATTTTGTCTAGAAATAAGGTGAACAAAGACTAACGGGCGCCTGGTTTAGG
>NZ_DIPG01000016.1:8991-12322 GCF_002426325.1 Syntrophomonas sp. UBA5494
GCGAGCTAAACCAGGCGCCCGTCTTCGTCAGACCGAATGCAGTTTACAATTTGGATTTGACATTGAGAACCAGAAGCTTCATGGTGCTGTACATGATGTCAGGCGGGTAATATGCCATGCCGCCTTTAAAATAACGCTCAAACACCTTTTTCCCTACTTCGTCATCGTCTTCCCCGGCCTCTAAAGCCGCCTTTATGAAGGCAAAGCCTTCCTCGGCCGCTTTAACAGTCTCTTCCAGGTACTGTTTTACTTCATCGCCCTTAAAAACATCTCCATGAGCCATGGCCAGGATTCTTATCGGCAAGCTCTGAAAACGATTCAGGGTTGCGATATAGCTGTCATAGTCCTGGAAAAAAACCGGGGATATCTCCCCGGGACCGGTTTTGTAGCCGGCAGCGTCTGAGGCGAACATGATCTGTTCGCTTTCCAGGTATACCGCCAGCGAACAGGCGCTGTGCCCCGGCGCTTCCAGAATATCCAGCTTGAGGTTGTCCCCCAAAAGCAGATGGTCGCCTTCCCCTACCACCGCATCAACCGCGATGGGCCCACATTCCGCCACCCGGGGCAGCTCGGAGATGAAGCCCGCTTTAAGATAGGACTCGCCCACAAAACGGTCGCTTTTAAAGGCGCTCGCCATGGCCTTCTCTTTGGACAGGATCTTTTGAGCGGTGCTGCTGCCCACCACCAGCGCGGCGGGAAACAACTCTTTGAGAATAGGGATGCCGCAGACATGATCGAAATGGGAGTGCAAGACCACGATGTATTTAATGTCAGGTTTGTCCTCCAGGGCTTCCCACTGCCGGGCAAAAATCTCCGCTCCCGCACTAGTTCCGCACTCGATTAAAGCGGCCTCTTCCCGGCCCACCACATAATAGTTGAAATATCCGTTCCCGAACAACTTGACCTGTTCTGTAAGCTGCTGCATTTTATTTGGCCTCCTTATCGCATATTAAGAATCCGGCGATCTATCTCCGCCGCATGTCTCAGCGGTTAAAAAAGGGCTTTTCAAAGACATTATAATGCACTTTGTGATATGGGAGCTGGCCGTCTTCGATAGGAGCTTTCTGTTCTGCCGGATACCCGATGGCAACGATGGCCAGAACCTGATAGGCATCGGGCAGGTTAACCAATTCTTTCACATAACTTGAAGAAGTCTTGTGATCAATGTGCCATCTCTCCCTGACCTGTATCCAACACGACCCCAGACCCATAGAAGCCGCCTGAAGGTGCAAGAGCAGGGTACAGATGGACGAGTCTTCCACCCAGACATCGCATTTGCCCGGGTCAGCCGCTATAACGATTCCCAGCGGCGCCCCGGCTAAAAACGAAGCGCTGTGTTCCTTGCACAAAGCCAGTTTTTTCAACAGCTCCGGGTCTTCCACCACAATGAATTCCCAGGGACGGCGGGTTCGTGACGACGGAGCCATCAAGGCCGCCTTGACCAGCTCTTCAATCTGCCACGGTTCCAGCTTTTTGTCCTGAAACTTGCGAATGCTGCGTCTTCTTCTCAACAAGTCCAGCATGATGGTTCTCCTCCTCTGAAAATTTCTAATCTATGATCTTTTTATATCAATCCATGGCATCGGCTTGCTCCATCTCAGTGAGGATCCGCTCACAGATGACCGGGTTGCCCGCCACCAGCGAAACCCCGCGCTTGTGAGGCAGGTATGCGACCTTGCCGCCGGCCTCCTCCACCAGCAGGGCGCCGGCAGCCACATCCCAGGCACTGAGGTTCAATTCCCAGTAGCCGTCCAATGCGCCCAGAGCTACATTGCAGAGGTCATAGGCGGCTGAACCCATACGGCGTATGCCCCTTACTCTGGGGGTAAAGTGGGCAAAATAGTTGAGATTGTTATCCAGATGGGTGGCACGGTCGTAAGGAAATCCCGTGGCTAACAGGCATTGTTCCAGCTCGGTCTTCTGCGCCACGGCTATAGGCATTCCATTGAGGAAAGCGCCCTGACCCTGAATTGAGGTGAACATCTGATCCAGAACAGGGACGTACACCACTCCCATAATCGTCTCTCCCCGATACTGCAGGGCTATAGATATTGAGAAAATAGGCAGCCCCTGCGCGTAGTTGGTGGTGCCGTCCAGGGGATCAATCACCCAAAGATACTCGGAAAAACCGATTTGCCGGCCTTGCTCTTCGGATAAAATAGCATGGTGGGGGTAGGCATGGTGTAGGGCGGTTATCAAGCATTGCTCAGAATAGTGATCAACCTCGGTTACCAGGTCAACTACTGAGGATTTTGTTTCCACTCCCAGGTTCCTGCGCCTCAGGTTGGCTTTCTGGATTTCGCCTACCGTCCTGGCCAGGCTGCAGGTTTGATCAAGAATTTGGTCGAGATTTAAAACGTTAATAACTTCGCTGATTGAGGTCACCAGCCAGATTCTCTCCTTCCTGAATACCATCCCTCTGGTGTCGAGTTGCAACAAGCCGTCACTTACAATTTATGCAAGGGCAGTAGTATATCAGAACCAGCGCCGGTGTTCAGCCATAATACAATAATCGGTAAAGACCTCTACGCCCTGCTTTATAGCCTGAGCTTCACCATCTTCACAGTGCAGTCCGGGCTGCAGCCATATTGCCGGAACCTTGAGCCGCAAAGCCTCTTCAAAGATCCCGCTCAATACCTCCTCGCGGCGGAATACAGTGATCAGATCAATGGGTATGGGCACAGATGAAAGATCAGGATAGGAAGCCTCACCCAGCACCGTATCAAGATGGGGATTGACCGGAATGATCCGGTACCCCTGGTTTTGCAGGTATCCGGCTATGCGATGGCTGGGTCGGGTGGAGTCTGCGGAAAGCCCTACGATAGCTATATTCTTGCATCTGCTTAAGATTTCCCGGCGCGGGTTGCCGGCCTGTTTGCCAAATTTAAACATACTGTTCTCCCCCTGGTCTCATTTTACTAGAATGGCATAATATTGCAATCACATCCGGCAGCGGGATCTACGCAAACAGCTTGTGGTATATTTTCTCCAGATGTGCCTTATGACCTTGCTCCATAATAATCAGCCGTTCAAACAGCTGTTTTTCTTCATCCCGTTTGCTGAGCTGTGCCAAAACAGCATAATCTTCAGCGGCCTGGGCTTCCTTTTTGATGGCCAGAAGCAGTGCATCGGCCGGTTTCATCTCCGCGGACAACCTGGGGACCGGTTTATGATCGGTTAGTTTTGAATCGCCCGGGCTCTCAAACAGAGCGGTCAGTCCATTATCAAGCAAAGACTTCAGGGCCGCACGATGCTGCCATTCTTCCTCTGCCAGGCACTTGCAGATTTTGGCCGCCTCCTGATCTATCAGCTGCCGGGACAGGGAAGTGTA
>NZ_DIPG01000002.1:0-695 GCF_002426325.1 Syntrophomonas sp. UBA5494
ATAAATGGATAAACCGCTAAGGGCACTAAAATTACGCCTCTCCTGCGACGATATATATCTTAAAGGTATATATCACATTCAGGAGAGGTGTTTTGCGGTGCGGATTAGGGGGCTGTTGATCATACTGCTGCTTTTTGCCCTGTCAGGTTGTGGGACTGAAAGCCGTTATCCGGACACAGACCGCCTGGAAACGGCGGCCAGTTCAGTCGAGGTGATGCAGGGCCTGGAAAAAACGGTGAAAGACATCTTGGAGGCGCAAAAAGCCGCCAACAGCGACCTGCGCGAATTACAGCAGCTGACCATCAGTACCCGGCAATACTACAGTAACGCCCCCAATGATTCGAGCTATGGCGAAGCCAGAATAGATTTACTGACCGAAGAGGATATAGCATTTGTCCGGGAAGCTCTCATTGCTCAGGGGTATATGCCGGCTGACCGGCAGGATGCCCAGGCCTGGGAGGAAGCCCTGTCAGCTTATCAGGACCAGGCCGGGCTGCCGCTCAGCGGGCGTCTGGATGCAGCTACCATCAAGCGAATGCAGGCCGACAGGTGAAAAAATTGTAGGCTTCCTGACTTGACTTATGGACAAGGGCGGATATACTGTATATTATAGAAAAGTGCATGCGGAAGTGGCTCAGTGGTAGAGCATCGCCTTGCCAAGGCGAGGGTCGCGAGTTCGAATCTCGTCTTCCGCT
>NZ_DIPG01000002.1:744-13504 GCF_002426325.1 Syntrophomonas sp. UBA5494
GTGGCTCAGTGGTAGAGCATCGCCTTGCCAAGGCGAGGGTCGCGAGTTCGAATCTCGTCTTCCGCTCCATTTGCATCCTATACCTCGGCTTGCGCCGGGGTGTTGTGTTTTTGTTATAATTAGGGTAAATTCTTTATCAGGATTTATTATGTATTTACAAATTGGTAAATCAGGGATAATCTAATAACATTGTGGCAATGCTGAGCAATGATAATAATTGGTAGCAGTTAGGAGGAGCATAAATGGAAGCCAGGTTAGAAAAAATAGAACACAGTGAAGCATACATAGCGGTAGAGGTTGATGCCGAGCAATTGGAAGAAGGTCTGCAAAAGGCTTATCTTAAGGTTGTGAAAGAGGTATCCTTGCCTGGATTTCGTAAGGGCCGCGTTCCTCGCCAACTGTTGGAAGCCCGTTTCGGAACCGAGATCCTCTACCAGGATGCTATAGAATATATCGTGCCCTTGGCCTATGAAGAAGCTGTCAAGCAGCTTGAGATTGTGCCCATCGCACAGCCCACTTTTGACATCGACGAAATCAACGTCGGCGAGGCGTTTACTTTTAAAGCCCGCATTCCGGTCAAACCCGAGGTTATTCTGGGCGATCTGGAAGGTATTGAAATCTCAGTACCCGCATTTGAGGTCACCGATCAGGATGTGGAAAACAGAATCAATGATATGCAGACTCGCTATGCTCAGCTGGTGGTGAAAGCGGATGATGAAGCTGCGGTAAACGGGGACACCGTGTACCATGATTTTGAAGGATTTATCGACGGGGTGCCCTTCGCCGGCGGTAAAGGCGAAAACTATCCTCTGGAGTTAGGCTCCAATACCTTTATTCCCGGTTATGAAGAGCAGGTCGTGGGTGTAAAAACCGGTGAAGAAAAAGATGTCACCGTAAAATTTCCGGAAGATTATCAATCCGAAGAATTGGCCGGCAAGGAAGCGGTCTTCACAATAAAGGTCAATAAGATTGAAACCAAACAAATCAGGGATTTGGATGACAGTTTTGTACAAGAGGTAAGCGAATTTGAAACTGTTGAAGAACTGCGCGGCAGCATCAAGCAAAACCTGCTGGAACAGGCTGAGGGCAGAAAACGCGACCTCATGCGCCAGGAATTGCTGAATCAGGCCCTGCAGCGCTGCGAAATACCGGTGGCTGAAGCGGTTGTCAAGGAGCACGCCGATATCATGCTGCGTCAGTTTGAATATCGCATGAACTCCCAGGGGCTGGACCTGAACCAGTACCTGCAGATCACCGGCAGCAGCATTGATAAACTCCGTGAATCCCTGTATCCGGAGGCGGAGACCAAAGTTAAATACGATTTCCTGCTGGAAAAACTGGTTGAAGAAAAAGGGATTGAAGTCAGCGACGAAGAAATAAACAAACACATAGAAGAAGTGGCTAACAATACCGGCTTATCCATAGAGGATGCCAGGGAGCGCCTGGAAGAAATAATGGAAGGTGTTACCATGCAGCTTAAGGTGGATAAAGCCATAGATTATTTATTAGATAAAGCCATAATCATTGAAACAACTCCTGAAACAGAAGCACCTGTAACAGATTAAATCAAGACCGGAGAGAACAGTAAAATTTAATTTGAATAATTTTTGTACTAAGAGGTGAATAATCATGTCATACCTGATACCAATGGTAGTAGAACAAACCAATCGGGGCGAGAGGTCTTATGACATCTACTCCCGTTTATTAAAGGACCGCATCGTTTTTTTGGGCAGTGCGGTGGATGATACCGTTGCCAATCTGGTCATCGCCCAGCTCCTTTTCCTGGAAGCAGAGGCGCCAGACAAAGATATTTCTTTGTATATCAACAGCCCTGGTGGATCCATCACCGCCGGCATGGCTATTTATGATACCATGCAGTATGTTCGCCCGGATGTCTCGACGATATGCGTAGGTCTGGCGGCCAGCATGGGAGCTTTCCTGCTTGCTGCCGGAGCGAAAGGCAAACGGTTCGCCCTGCCTAACGCAGAGATCATGATTCATCAACCCTGGGGGGGCACTCAGGGGCAGGCCACAGACATCGAAATTCGTACCCGGCAGATACTGAAGTCCAAAGCGACTTTGAACCGGATCCTTTCCGAGCGGACCGGTCAGAGCCTGGAGAAGGTGAAGGCGGATACGGAAAGAGATTATTTTATGACTGCTGAAGAAGCTAAGGATTACGGCCTCATCGACGAGGTATTCAAAAGAGAATCCCAGAAAAAATAGGGAGGCTCGCCAAGAGGGGTGAACTAATGCACAAGTACGGGGACGAAAAAGGTCAACTGAAATGCTCATTTTGTGGCAAGACCCAGGACCAGGTCAAGAAACTGGTCGCTGGACCCGGCGTGTACATCTGCGATGAATGCATCGAGTTGTGCAATGAAATTATTGAAGAGGAACTGGCTGACGATCTGGGATTTGAAATGGGGGACATCCCCAAGCCCAATGAGATCAAAGAGATTCTGGACGATTACGTTATCGGCCAGGAGAAGGCCAAAAAATCGCTGGCAGTGGCGGTTTACAACCACTACAAACGCATCAACCTGGGGATGAAACTGGACGATGTGGAGTTGCAGAAGAGCAATATCATGATGCTGGGGCCTACCGGCAGCGGTAAGACCTTGCTGGCCCAGACCCTGGCGCGTATTCTCAATGTGCCCTTTGCGATCGCGGATGCAACCTCTCTTACGGAAGCAGGGTATGTCGGTGAAGATGTTGAGAACATACTGCTCAAACTCATACAAGCGGCCGATTATGATATCGAAAAGGCTGAAAAAGGCATCGTTTATATCGACGAAATAGACAAAATTGCCAGGAAAACGGATAATCCCAGTATCACGCGGGATGTTTCCGGTGAAGGCGTACAGCAGGCCTTGTTGAAAATCCTGGAGGGAACGGTGGCTTCCGTTCCTCCGCAGGGCGGACGCAAACACCCTCATCAGGAATTTATCCAGATAGATACCAGTAATATCCTGTTCATCTGCGGCGGGGCTTTTGAAGGCATCGACAAGATCATTCAAAACCGTATCGGCCATCAGGTGATGGGATTCGGAGCGGACATCAAGATCCGCCAGGAAAAGAAAATCGGCGAGATCCTGGAAATGATCCTGCCCCAAGATTTGCTTAAGTATGGCCTGATCCCCGAATTCGTTGGCCGTGTTCCCATAATTGTCACCCTGGAAGCCCTGGACGCGCAGGTTCTGGTGCGCATCTTGAAAGAACCCAAGAACGCTCTGGTCAAACAGTATAAGAAACTGCTGGAATTGGATGGGGTGGATCTGGAGTTTATGGAGGACGCCATGGAAGCCATTGCCCAGGAAGCCCTGCGCCGCAATACTGGAGCCAGGGGACTGAGGGCTATCATCGAAGACATCATGCTGAATGTGATGTACGAGGTTCCATCCCGCATCGATATCACCAAAGTAGTGGTTACCAAAGACGTCATCGAGAAAAAGGAAGAGCCTCTTTTGGTGACGGTCGAAGCCAAGCGCAAAGTAAACTGATAATACACTGGTCAATAAGGAAAAGGCAGCGAAAGCTGCCTTTTTTTACTTGCTGATTTTCCTTATACCAAAGATACGCTATCGGGAATAATATTGTAAAACGGAAGGAAGGAAAAACAGCAATTGAATGATTTCTTTATAAGATACGGGGCAGTTTTATATTTGATACAATTGGCCTTCGCGATTATCATCGGCATGTATTTCTGGAACCTTTTGAAGAATCAGCAAAGCAGAAAAAACGTGGTAGTCAGGGAGGCCGAAAAAGAGACCCATAAACTCAGACAGATGCGCAAGGTCAAACTCAGTGAACCGCTCTCCAGCCTGACCCGCCCCGCCCACCTGTCGGATGTGGTCGGTCAGGAGGAAGGCATCGATTTATTACGCTCCGCCCTGTGCGGCCCCAATCCCCAGCATGTAATCATCTACGGACCTCCCGGGGTGGGAAAAACCGCCGCGGCTCGCCTGGTACTGGAAGAAGCCAAGAAAAACCAGGCTTCCCCCTTTGGAAACGAGGCCAAATTCGTTGAAGTCGATGCCACTATTACCAGATTTGACGAGAGAAACATCGCCGACCCCTTGATCGGCTCGGTTCATGACCCCATCTATCAGGGAGCCGGGTCCCTGGGTTCGGCCGGAGTTCCGCAGCCCAAGCCGGGCGCCTGCACCAAGGCCCATGGCGGCATTCTTTTTATCGATGAGATCGGGGAACTGCATCCCACTCAGATGAACAAGCTGTTAAAGGTATTGGAAGACCGCATTGTTCTCCTTGAAAGCGCTTATTTTACCGAAAATGATCCCAATATACCGCAGCACATCCACGACATCTTTGTGAACGGGCTGCCGGCTGATTTCAGGCTGGTGGGGGCCACCACCCGCATGCCCGGCGAGATAGCCCCGGCCCTGCGTTCCCGCTGTATGGAGGTTTTTTTTAACCCCCTCGATAAAGAAGATATCCGCCGCATCGCTCTGAGCGCGGTTCAAAAGATACAATTTGAGATCGATGAGGAGGCCTTGCATGAGATCATCCGCTATGCCGGCAACGGCCGCGAAGCTGTCAATATTGTGCAGCTCGCTGCGGGAATTGCTCAAATGGATAATAATAACCGCATCACCCTGAGCACGGTGGAGAAGGTCTTAAACAACGGGCGCTTTTCCCCCCGGCCGGAAGTGAAACTCAAACATGTTCCCACCGTGGGGGTGGTAAACGGTTTGGCCGTTTATGGCGCTAATGTGGGTACCTTGATCGAGGTGGAATGCAACTGCATATCGGTAGACGACGGCCGCGGGCAGTGGACGGCTACCGGAGTAGTTGAGCAGGAAGAGATGGGGGGAGCGGACCGCAAGTACAGCCGCAAGAGTATGGCCCGGGGCGCGGTGGAAAACGTGTTGACGGTTTTGCAAGCCCGATATGGCCTTAAACTCAAAGATTATAATATTCATTTGAACTTTCCTGGCGGGGTTCCGGTTGACGGGCCTTCGGCCGGGGTCAGTATAGCTACCGCCATTTATTCCGCCAACCAAGGTCTGCCGGTAGACCATCTCCTGGCTATGACCGGGGAGGTTTCAGTACACGGTAAGGTCAAACCGGTGGGAGGAGTGGTAAGCAAAATCGAAGCAGCTCGTAAAGCCGGTATCAAACGGGCTATTATCCCTGAGGACAACTGGCTCAACATCTTCACCAGCTTCCCTGATATTGAGATTATTCCGGTTCAAGATCTGCAACAGGTGTTTGATAAGGCTTTTATCTGCGAGAATATAAACATATAATGGAATCATAGGCATATAGCTGCCGCGAAAAAGCAAATCCTATGCAATATTGCCCCTTTTGAACACATATAGTAGAATAAATGGCTGGGAGGTGTAATGGTGCAAGAAATTAAAGAATACCGTCAAATTGCCATGCTGCCCCTGCGTGGCATGCTGGTTTTTCCATATACTGTGATTCACCTGGATGTGGGGCGTAAAAAATCCATCAAGGCCATCGAAGAGGCCATGCTGGAAAACAAAGAGATTTTTCTGGCTACACAAAAAGAGGCCCAGACTGATGAACCCGAGGAAGAGGATATCTTTGCCATCGGTACGGTGGCGGAGATCAGGCAAATCCTTAAAATGCCCGGAGGGACCATGCGAGTTCTGGTTGAGGGTCTGCATCGCGCCGAGATCAAGGGCTATACCGATCATGAGCCTTTTATAAAGGTGACCATAGCTGAATATCATGACGATGTGCATGAAAAAGACGCTCAGGTCGAAGCCCTTATGCGAACCTTGATCGCGCAGTTTGAACAGTATGTGCGTATGAGCAAAAAGATCCCTCCGGAAACCGTGGTATCTGTGGTGGCTATAGATGAACCGGGCCGTCTGGCCGATGTTACCGCTTCACACCTGACCCTGCGCATTCAAGAAAAACAGCGGATCTTGGAAGCCCTGGAAGTAGGGCCGCGTCTGGAGTATCTGTGCGAGATCCTGGCCAAAGAGATGGAAGTCCTGGAGCTGGAACGGAAGATCAATATCCGGGTGCGCAAACAGATGGAAAAGACCCAGAAGGAGTACTATCTGCGCGAGCAGATGAAGGCTATTCAAAAGGAGCTGGGCGAAAAAGACGATCGCACCAGCGAGGTGGAAGAATTGCGGGAGCGCATCGAAGAGGCCAATATGCCCAAAGACGCCCGGGAAAAGGCCTACAAAGAACTGGAAAGACTAGAAAAAATGCCGCCTATGGTTGCGGAGGCGGTGGTAGTGAGGAATTACCTGGATTGGATTCTGTCGCTGCCCTGGTCGGTTGAAACCAGGGACCGGCTCGACCTCAAAGTGGCCGCAGGCATACTGGAGGCGGATCATTATGGCCTGGAAAAACCCAAAGAGAGAATACTCGAATATTTGGCCATCCGCAAGCTGGCCAAGAAAATGAAAGGCCCCATCCTCTGTCTGGTCGGCCCCCCCGGAGTGGGGAAAACCTCATTGGGCAAATCGGTAGCCCGCTCTTTAGGCCGCAAGTTTGTGCGTATGTCTCTGGGAGGCATTCGTGACGAGGCTGAGATCAGAGGCCATCGCCGCACCTATGTGGGCTCCATGCCGGGAAGAGTCCTGCAGGGTATCAAACAGGCCGGTTCTCGAAACCCGGTATTCCTGCTGGATGAGATCGACAAAATGACCATGGATTTCCGCGGCGATCCAGCTTCAGCCCTTTTGGAAGTGCTGGACCCGGAGCAGAATTTCAGCTTCAGCGACCATTATCTGGAGATTCCCTTTGACCTTTCCAAAGTCATGTTCATAACTACGGCCAACTCGGCTTTCAATATTCCCAGGCCTTTGTTGGATCGTATGGAAATCATAGAAATCAGCAGCTATACCGAGGAAGACAAAGTGCATATCGCTTTGGGCTACCTGGTGCCCAAACAGATCAAAGAGCACGGGCTTAAAGAAAAGCACATAGAGTTTTCCGAAGGGTCGGTGCGGAAAATCATCCGCGAATACACCCGCGAAGCCGGGGTGCGCAATCTGGAGCGGCAGATCGCTTCGGTGTGCCGCAAAGTGGCCCGCATGGTAGTGGAGGATTCCAAAACCTTTATCAGCGTGACCGGGAGTAATATCAGCAAGTTCCTGGGCAAAGAAAAATATCGCTTCGGGGTGGCGGAGAAAGAGGATCAGGTCGGGGTTGCCACCGGCCTGGCCTGGACTGAAACCGGCGGCGATATCCTGTCAGTGGAAGTAGCCTTGCTCAAAGGCAAAGGCAAGCTCATCCTCACCGGGAAACTGGGTGATGTGATGAAGGAATCGGCCCAGGCGGCCCTGACCTATGTTAAATCCAAGGCTGAAGAACTGGGCATCAAGCCGGAGCTCCAGTCGGAATATGACCTGCATTTGCATGTGCCGGAAGGGGCTATTCCCAAAGACGGTCCCTCGGCGGGGATTACCATCGCCACCGCACTGGCCTCGGCCTTGTCAGGAAACGCGGCCCGCAGCGACGTCGCTATGACCGGCGAGATCACTCTGCGGGGGCGGATTCTGCCCATCGGGGGACTCAAAGAAAAGGTCCTGGCGGCTCACCGCGCCGGCATACGCACCGTGATCTTACCGGTGGAGAACAAAAAGGATCTGGAAGACATTCCCGGCAATGTACGCCGCAAGTTGAACTTTGTTACCGTGTCCCATATGGATGATGTTCTTGCCCAAACCCTGATCAAGCCGGAACAGGAGCAGATTCCTCCGTCATAAGGGGGCCAACCCTAAGAAAAAGAGGCATGAGTGAGGGAAGGGACTGCTGGTTCTCTTCTTCATTCATGCCTTATTTGGCAGAGAGGATCGTAACAATAAATATGAAAATTAAGAAAGCTGAACTGCAGGGCGTTTATGTACACATAAAAGATCTGCCGGAAGGTTCCATGCCGGAAATCGCTGTTGTAGGCCGCTCCAATGTAGGCAAATCCTCGCTGATCAACAAACTGGTCAACCGTAAAAGCCTGGCCCGCTCCAGTTCTACCCCGGGAAAAACCCGCACTATAAACTACTATCTTATCAATGAAAGCTGGTATCTGGTCGACTTGCCGGGGTATGGCTATGCTAAAGTGAGCAAAACAGAACAGGCCAAGTGGGGGAAGTTCATCGAGGCATACCTTACCAAACGCCAGCAGCTCAGGGGCATATTACACTTGGTGGACATAAGGCATCCTCCCAGCCGGGATGATATTCTGGTTCAAAGCTGGCTCCTCCATCAGCAGCTGCCCGTCCTGTGTGTGGCTACCAAAGCGGATAAGATATCCCGCGGCGCCCGCGGCAAACACCTCGCGGTCATCAAAAAGGACCTCAATCTGCCCCCCGGGGTGGAACCCTTGTGCTTCTCCACCGTCAGCGGCGCCGGGGTGGAAGAACTGCGCCAGGCGATGCAGGAGATCCTCGACCTTGAACTAAAACGCTGATATGAAATGACAGTCGGACGCAAAAATACATAAAAACCGAAGCCGCCACAGAGATGTGGCGCTTTTCATCTACGCTATCGACACGCCGTCTTGTTCGCCGTCAGCGGAAGAGTTGGCCGCACCGGTGGTGAAGGTAATGATCTTGTCGATCCCCAAACTCTTCTTATTAGCGCCCCGAAGACTTTCGGAAATGGTCAGAACATAAGCGGTATTGCTTTGCAGGTTCTGTTGGGGATGGATGATGATTTCCCTTTGCCTTTCGGAATCATCATCGGGCTCCGCCATAATGATCTTGATGTCGACCGGCTGCTTCTTGCTGCTTTCCAAAGAGAAGCACTGCAGATTGTTTTCCCGCACTGCTTCGGCAATGATGTTGTTGGAAAAGGTCAGCTTAATATCCTTGTCAACCGGGACATTCTCGGCGCCGGACGCGATATTGCTGCGGACCAGCATCAAGGAAAGATACGAATTGCACAATTCCTGGTTAAAGGGTGTGATGTCCATGATTTCCCGTTTTGAAAACAGGATGGTGTGGTCTTCTTTCAGATAACTGTAGTTATTGGCCTGCAGGAATTTGGATATTGAAATCTTATAGGCCTTTCTATCAGCCAGCCGGGAAAGAGGCCTGACAATAAACGTCCTTCCGGCCATTTTGCCATACATTCGCTTGTTACCCGGTATGAGCTCGATGGGCACTTCCTTCATGTTTTGGTCAAACAGGCGGAAACACTCCAGATTTCTTTTCATGCCGTCCGGTATTCTGTGCTCCATAACCGCGGAGACATTGGCCGAGAAGACCAGCTCTATTTCAAAACCATCCGGTTCGGAATGGTTGAGGTTGATCGCCTTTAAGGCTAAGGTGTGCTCGCCGGAGCCGTGTCCATCGCTCAGCGAGGCGATAAATAAATCAAGGGCATCCACCTGCTCCGGCGGCAGTCTCCGTATATTGCTGGCGATCCGGTTGATCTTTGACGATTGGGGTTTGCTCATCAAGTCCTGGCCCAGCAGTTCGCCTAAACTCATCCCCAGCCCCTGGGACAGTTTCTTCAAGGTCTCTAAGGTAGGCTGCTTTTCTCCCGATTCAATTCTCCAGATAAAAGACTGGCTCAGACCGGATTGCTTGGAAAGCTTGGAGGTTGAAAGCTTCCGGCCTTCCCTGAGCTGTTTCAAGCGGCTCCCAAAGTCCATCAATTAACCACCTCTCTAGTAACGGATTATGCCATGATTTAAAGAAATATACAATACTTGCCATACAGGAAGACTTTTCATGGATATATTTTTAATGCCAAACTAACATAAACCAGGATAAATAAATAAAATAAATATTTTATGTAATATTTTATTATGTTATGTTAGTATCTAATAAAGATGCCTATAGATATAAATTAGTATACCTATAGGAACATATTGGACGGCGTTAAAGGGGATATGCTGTAAGGCGGTTTCGGGATAATGGTTTTCTAACCATAACAGCTACCAATTTAATATGCTCCGAACCTGACGACCTAAAGTTATAGACCATGGTTTTCAGGACGTTACGGTATACCGGGAAACGGGTATGCCCCCCACTGTGGAAAGGAGAAGCTGAATTCGGCCAGATCAAGGGCGGACTGCTTTTCGCAGTCCGCCTTTCCTATTGAACTGGCTGCTGGTGACTAGTCTATCAGGTCATCTTAACCCGGCGTCTTTCCGCCGGGTTTTTTTGTGTGCACCCGGCATGGGCGTAGTCTAATGGGTAAAAGTCCCTGGTGCGGGTTGATAGTGCCAAGCACATAGCCAAGGGCAAGGGTATCCTCGGAGGCATGGATGTGGGCGAACACAGAAAAGACTACTGACCGGCTATTCAACTAATGGGCAGCCTCCTACCCGATTGGAATAAATGCGACTACAGAGTTAAGGCCAATGGTTTATGGGGATGGAGAGGATTCAATGAAATCTGAAACGTGCATCTAAAGAGAGAGGGGGATAGTCAGCGAATTGGGATCTGGGCAGTCCAACCGCGGTATTGGTGCCCGAAATAATCACTAACATAATATAACAAGTGGTGGAAAGGAGAGTATTTGTGCTAAGGACTAGTATGAAAACACATTGGGGAAAATCAGTCTCAATAATATTGATGCTGGCACTATTGCTGGGCTCCGGCGGTATGTTAATGCCCGCAACGGCCTGGGCCGTAGATGCTCCAGTAGTAGAGAACCCCTTCGTAAACAGCGGGGGGGATGTTAGCATTGATTTTACTGTGGCTATGGCCAATCCTCCCTCCGAGATAGGCTGTGAAGCACAATTTGAGGTGACCGTTGATGGCCAGGACAGAGCTGTGCAATCAGTACAGAATGCTGGGCAGGCATCGAGGATCAAATTAGTGCTTACCGACAAGATTGTAGGAGGACAAGAGGTAACTGTTGCCTATACCAAGAGCGATGATGAAAGCAAGCAGATTAAATCATTAGAGGGTGGAGTCCTGGAAAGCTTTGATGCACAGGATGTCACTAATGATTTGCCGGTGCTGTCACCGCCGACATTGACTGCAGACGCCACGGAAAATGAAGTTGGTCAAGCAGTGGATATTACTTTCACCGATGATGCTACTTGGCAGTCTTCTATAAATGAGATAACTGCTGACGGTACTGCTCTAAGTGAAGGTCAGTATACAGTTACTGCAGGCAACATTAATATTGCCGCCGACGTATTTGCCACGGCTGGTGAATACACCATCGCGGTTAAAGCGGTAGGTTACAGCGCGGCAACTGTCAACCAAACCATAAATACCAACTCGGTCGGGGACACCACCCCACCGGTCATTACCCTTTTGGGTGATGCAACCATGACCTTGACGGTAGGCGAGACATTCAATGACCCTGGATTTACGGCTATGGACGATGTAGATGGTGACATTACAACTGCTGTGAATGTTGGCGGCGATACAGTAGATACCGGCAGCGCCGGAACTTATACAATTACCTACAACGTAAGTGATGCAGCCGGAAATGCTGCGGAGCAAGTAACTCGAACCGTTACTGTCTCCTCAACGCCACCAGAGGACACCACCGCTCCAGTTATTACCCTGGTGGGCGATGCAGTCATAAACCTGACCGTAGGAGATACATTCACCGATCCAGGGGTAACCGCTCTGGATGATGTGGATGGAGACATTACAGAAGATGTAATTGTTGACGGAGATACAGTAGATACCGGCAGCGCCGGAACTTACATCATTACTTACAATGTAAGTGATGCAGCCGGGAACGCGGCTGTTGAAGTAATCAGAACGGTCATCGTTTCTGCATCAATTCCATCAGCACCTTATTGGGCATCCGGCGCGGCACTGACGGTAAGTGATGTAACCGGCGTCAGTTTTAACCTCAGCTGGCCGGAAGCCGTCGGTGCAGAAGCCTATAAGGTGGTAGTCAGTAACACCACCGGTGGTGTTATTACCTCAGCTGTAGATACCACCGTAAGTGAAGGCACTTCTTATATAGTAACCGGTCTTACTGCCAGCCGGCGTTATGACATAGGGGTGACGGCGGCCAATTCCAGCGGAAACAGCCTGACAAGTCTTAAAACCATGGTGGTTACCCCGCCGAGCGGAGGCACTATTGAATTAGTTCCATTACCGTTAAACGATAGTGGCGCAAGGTATAAATTCCAGCCGGATGCCACCAAGGACAACGGCAGGTCAAACGGTTACGAGACCGTATTTACCTACGATGCGGCTGTAAAACCGGCCTCAGCCAATTTTGAATGGTATTTGCAGGGCGGATTTAATGGTGCCCTGGAAGCTATTAACGTTAATATGAAGTCTTTTCGTTTGTTTGACCTGACGGATGGACAGGAAATAGGGGTGGATTATGGTGATCTTAATGCCGAAATTACAAATCTTGGGATCAGCACCAACCCTAATTCATGGCCCAAACCTACTACTCTAAGCACTGGTGATTTTATTATTACCAGATTGCAGGCCTATTCAGTCCATTTAGTTATCAAACCGGATATTGCCAAGTATCTTGAGCCCGATAAGCAATATGCCATTACCATTGACCCGCAATTTAATACCGGCGGCGCAAACCCTGTTGTTCTGGGCAAGGTGTACCGGTTTGAGTTCAGCACCAGCACCGCTGATACCGAGGCTCCTATTTGGGGAGATGGCGCGCAGATAAGCGTTGGTGAAATAACTGCCGACAGCATTTCATTAAGCTGGCCGGAAGCCAATGATGACACTGCTGTTGCCAAATACAAAATTTCTTACAGTAAGAATGACAATATTGTTAATACTCTGGAAACCGCCGACAACGGTACCAGTTATACCGTCGGCGGCCTTGCTTCGAATACCGAATACAGCTT
>NZ_DIPG01000002.1:13608-21880 GCF_002426325.1 Syntrophomonas sp. UBA5494
CAGCGTTACCGCATTGGATGCTGCCCGCAATGAAAGCGGTGCTTTAACTGCCGTGAAGGCCAAAACCCTGCCAGTGCTTCCGGTCTGGCCGGAAAATGCCGTACTGACAACCGAAAGTATTATGGCTACCGAGCTTACACTGCGCTGGCCCCAGGTGAGCAACCCCAGTGACCTGGACGGTTATAAGGTATATGTCGACGATGTGGAGGAAGCGAGCCTTCCCGCTATCCAAAACTACTATGAACTTGGCGGTTTAAACAGCGGAAATAAATACATTCTGGCCGTTAAGCCGTTTAATGCCACCGGACAAACCGGGGCAGCCCTTGAAACTATGGCAGTTACCCCCGGCGCCGGCGGATTAACCTTCACTTTTTCTCCTTATGCCATAGATAAAGGTGAAAGCGGATTTTATCACAACTTCGAAATCGTTAACCTGATGGATCTGGATAACTTTAGCCTGGCATGGAATTTTAGTAATGGTCTCGATAAGAACTTGAGATTCAACCTGGAATGTGTTCATCTCATCGAAAAAAGCAGTGGACAGGAAGTGCCCCTTGATTTGGGAACCGAGCCCTACGTCTCCTCCCTGGAAGGTGTATTTGAAGCGGGAGATTTTAAATACATCAGTACCGGCGGTGGCGATGGTACCGGTGACGGAACCGGCGGCGGCGATTCCGGCGCAACTAAGACCCGCCTGCTGAAATTTGAGCCCGGAGCTGCTACCCTGGCCCAAATTACCAAGGGAGCACAGTATGTCATAGAGATTGACCCTGAATTTACCGCCAATAATGGCACCGCCAAATTAGGAAAGATCTTTAGCTTTGCCTTTACTACGGCGGTGGATGATAATGAGGTCCCCTCCTGGCCTGCTGACGCGGAAATTTCGGCCAGCAAGGTAGGAACCGATGCCTTTGTTTTGAACTGGCCCAAAGCAGAAGATAATGTTGGCGTTATAGAGTACCAGCTTTATCAGCAGGGAGAATCCCTTGAATTAATCAAAACATTTAACAGCGACACGACCTCTTATAAAATGGAAAATCTGACCCCTGATACCACCTATAATTTAATTTTACGGGCCAGAGACGCCAAGTCCCAGTATACTCCTGACCTGACCTTGTCGGTTGTCACCCTCTTAAGTGATGATCAGGCTCCTACCTGGGCTGCAGGCAGCAAACTGACGGCCGATGATGTTCTGACCGATAGCATGGACTTAAGTTGGACTGCAGCAGCCGATAATGTGGAGGTCACCGGTTATCGCTTGCTTAAAAACGGCAGTGTGGTAACCGAGCTTGATGCCAATACCTTTTCTTATCATATTACCCAACTAACTCCGGCTACCAATTACATTTTCAAAGTGGAAGCTAGGGATAAAGCAGGCAATTACAGCACAACCGGACCTAAACTGGTAATCAGTACACTGGAGGGAGAAGCGGACACGACGCCTCCTTACTGGACCAGCAACGGTTCCTGGTCCACCAGTGTCACCTACGCCTATGATAAAACCTATCCCGTCTATCACTGGCCCTGGGCGGCAGACAATGTGGCGGTAAGCGCATACCTGGTATACAGAAACGGTGTTCAGATTGCCCAGGTGGACGCTTATACCAACAGTTTCAGTGATGTGTTGGATGTGGACAACAGCGATTATACCTACTCTGTATATGCGGTTGACGCTGCCGGCAATCAGAGCCTGGAAGGCCGCCCAATGACGGTTAAAAGCGGCGATCCGAATTTTGACGTCTATTCACCGGTATGGCCAGCAGACACCAACATCACCCTGTCCGAATTTACCGATACCACTATGAAGATCAAGTGGACCCCGGCCCAGGATAATGTAGCGGTTAGGGGCTACGTGGTGGTCAAAGATGGCCTGTGGGTGGAATGGACCGACCGGGGTGATTCCGAAACCGATCACCGCAGTTATAAAGACTGCTTTGTCGTTTACAACCCGATATATAACCCGGGACCGGCAAGTAATTACCCGCCGTTGGTATCCGGGGAGACCTATACCTTCTCCATCAAGGCTTTTGATACTGTGGAGAATTCTTCCAAAGGTGATCCTAAAATTACCCTGGTGATGGGAACCAATCCTACCGCCGGAGCAGGGATCCCATTCAGCCTTGTTAATGTCGAAAATAAGCGCGGCTCTTTAAATAGTATTACCGGAGCCCTTAACCAAGTGCTGGCACCCCAGGATCCTGAAAAAATTAAGTTTAGCTGGGAATTCGACGAGCCTTTGGCTGCAAACTATGCGGACAAGGTCAGCTTGGTCAATGCCGGAACAGGAGACCGTATAACCCTTGATCCGGCCAATTTCCAATACAATGAAGCTGAAGGCAAAGGGATATTGACCCTGGACTTGGCCCAAACCAGCATTAAACTTGCAGACAATACTGTCTATGTGGTTAAGCTAGACAAGACCTTGGCGGCGCAGAGCGGGGAAAAACTGGATCTGGATATTGCCTGGCAGTTCACCACCGATGTGGCTGACAAAGATGCCCCTTATTGGGGAGCAGAAGACGCTCTGGCGGTATATTTCCTGAAAGCCCCTACCATCGCTACTTTGACCTGGCCCGCCGCTGGGGACAATGTGGCGGTCACCCAGTACAAAGTGTATCAGGGGGATGTATTGCTCGAAACTCTGCCTGCTGAAGCGTTGACTTACGATGTGGAAGCTTTAGCGGTAAATACGTCCTATTCATTTAAGGTTGTAGCGGGAGACTATTTGGAAAACTTCAGTGTTCCTCTGACCGCCGCCTTTAATACTCCCGATGCCGATAACACTGCTCCTGCTTGGCAGCCCGATGATGCTTTAACATTTACCGATATTGCTTCGGATAATGTGAGGGTATCCTGGCCCGCTGCCAGCGATGACCCATATCAAGTGAAGGCATATAAGCTCTACCAAGATGATATCATTGAGCCCTTTGCTGAAGTGGCAGGCGATGTGCGGGAATATACCGTTACCGGTCTAGCTGGAGAAACCACCTATGACATTACTGTTAAAGCCTTTGACTTTAGCGGCAATTTCAGCGGGCTTACGGGTGAGGTAACAACCATTGCTGACCAAGTAAGTCCCCTGTGGCCTGAGGGCAGTATGTTGCAGGCCAAAAATATAAAAGATAACTCGGTTACCCTATATTGGGAGGCAGCTACCGATAATGTCGGAGTAACCAAGTATAACATTTATTGCAACGGAGACAAAATTCAGAGCGTAGACGGCGCAACCTGCGAAGCCATCGTAAGCGGTCTGAAAGGGTCAACGGAATACACTTTTGCAGTAGAAGCAGAAGACTTGAAGGAGAATAAGAGTGCTGATAAATTAAGTCTGGTTCAATGGACAGCACCCGGTTCGATTACGGCCGGCGCCGCTTTCCCCTTTAATTTGGATCAGCCCCTTTCCCATAATGTTGGTCACGATGCTGACAGCAATACCCTGAACAATGCGGTGGACGGCAGCTTTACCAAGAACAACGTGACATTCACCTTCAGCTTTGACAGGCAATTGGCCGAAAATAGCTGGCTGAATAACATTGAGTTAAAGACCGGGGATGGAACAGTTATTCCATTGGAGAGCGTCGCCTTTACTTATCTGGAAAAAGCCGGCGGTAGCTCCTTGTTGAAAATAGCTGTTGCTCCGGATCTGGTAACTGACGGTGAATATATGCTGACAGTGAAAGAATCTCTGCAGGCAGCGGATGGAACTCCGTTGGGACGCAACTTCACCTGGACATTTAATGTTTCGGTGGGCCCGTACGGTGTAACCGATATCGCCGCCGGATATAATTCCTATAGCCCATTTCTCCCGGCCAGTTCCCGTTATTATTTGATGCTTAAGGATGACGGCAGTGTCTGGACCTGGGGAAATAACGATTATGGAACCCTGGGGGATGGCACGACCGACAGCAGAGATGTACCTACCAGAGTCGAAGCCTTGAACGATATAGTTGCGCTGGAAGCCGGCCGGGACAGTTGCTTTGCTTTGGATGAAGATGGCGCCGTTTGGGCCTGGGGGTCTAATGAATTTGGTCAATTGGGTAGAGGAACCGTACCCGGTGGCACCAGCGGACGCCATGGCAATAATACCCCGGAGAAAATTGAAGGCCTGCCGGCGATTGAAAAATTGCATTATGGTTTCGGCAGTGTAGCCGCCCTAAACGAAAATGGCGAGGTATGGATCTGGGGTAATACAGCGGGCGGAACACCTCTAAAAGTAAACGGACTCAGCAATGTTAACGATGTGGCCGCCGAATTTCATGTTTTTATGGCGGTGGGCAGCGATGGTGATGTGTATAGTTTTGGTAGCGGTAGCACTCCGGTGAGAGTTGCGGGCCTAAGCGAAATTGTCGCGGTGGATGCCGAGGGGATCGACCAGAAAAATACGGTTCGTATGGCTCTAAAAGCCGATGGCACTGCTTATATCTGGGATGCCAATACCGGTGAGCCGGTTACTTCTTCACCAACCAGGGTGGAGAATGCCACGCAGATTAAAGCAGTTATAGCTGACGGACCTTATGTACTTGGGACCAATGGACAGGTAAGCAATATAACCTATACTGCGGCACCGGTATTGGGAGACCCCATAAACGGTTTAGGAAACGTTGTAAAGCTGGACAGCTCGGCCAATGGCGGCCTGGCCCTGCAGACAGACGGAACTCTGCTGCAGTTTATCGGTACGGAAGTAAACGAGGTACCTCTAAACCTGGATCCGGTGGACGTACCGGTCTGGCCGGAAGACAGCGCAATAGAGATTACCAACCAGGCGGAGACAGGATTAACCCTGAACTGGCAAAAACCTGATCCGGATATATCCACTTTTGCGGTGTATCAAGAAGGGAATCTGATAGCTACGGTTTCTGGTAATACTTTAAGCTACAACGTTCTGGGGCTAACCAAAGGCCAGACTTATAGCTTCAAGCTGAAAGCTCGTTTTGTAAACAGTGATTGGTCTATTACCGGACCGGAAATTACCGTGACTATGAGTGACTGGAATCCTGTCATGCAGGGTGCCGGAAGGCTGGCTATGAGCCCTGGGCATACCCTGATGATAGGTGATGACGGCAGTGTCTGGGCCTGGGGCCAAAATGAATATGGCCAGCTAGGAACAGGCAATAACAGTGAACAACTGACACCGGTAAAGATCAATGGCCTCACCGATATTGCCAGGGTGGCGGCAGGCGACAACCACAGCCTGGCCTTGGATCAAGCGGGCAATGTCTGGGCTTGGGGTAAAAACGATCTCTATCAATTGGGCAATGACACTACTAGTAACAGCAATATACCTGTAAAGATCATTTCCGGTAATATCAAAGATATTTCTTCGGCGGCCAATTATAACCTGGCTCTGAAAGAGGACGGCACCGTATTGAGCTGGGGTGAACCCAGCTATGCCAACTGCTATTATGCTCTGGAAGGCGGCAGCGCAAAAACACCCGTGCAAAAGCGCTACAACAACGCCAATCCAAACGATGTTCATCCCTTCACCGAGGTGAAGGATATTGCGGCAGGGCGAACATTTAGTACTTATCTTTTCAGCGACGGCCGCATCTGCCGCCAGGGTTACTTTATCGATGCGGTGGGCGCGTCGACTTACTCGCCGATGGGCCGTTATTCAACGCCGCTGGGTATTGCCGCAATCGAGGCCGGAGATAATTTCGTAATCGCCTTGAAGGAAGACGGAACCGTACTTGCACTGGGGGATAATAATTCCGGACAATACGGCAATGGCACCCAGGGCAACGGAACTCCGGCCGATCCCAGACCATACGGCGTAGCGACCGGTCTGAACAACATAGTGGCGGTGGCCGCGGGAGGATATCATGCCCTGGCTTTAAGCGAGAACGGAGATGTCTATACCTGGGGTAAAAACCTCAACGGCCAGCTAGGTACCGGAAAAACCGATATTCACCTGACCCCGGTCAAGGTGGGAAGCTTGGCGGACATCACAGCTATCGGCGGCGGACCCGAAAGCAGCATAGCTTTCAGAAATATGCAGAAGGTCAGCGCCTGGGGTAACAATGACGGCGGCCAACTGGGCAATGGCAGCATAATCAGCGCAAAAACACCTGCAGTGGTTAAAATGACGGGTTATGACGAAGATATAGATGCACCTGTATGGCCGGCCTATTTTGCACTCATGGCGACTGATATTAACCAAAGTGGCACAACATTGGTCTGGACTCCTGCCAAAGATGATATCGGTATAGCAGCTTATGAAATTTATGTAAACGGGGATAAGAAAGCTGAAGTAAATGGTATTATCCAGGAGTACGTGCTAAATGATTTGACGGCAAATATGTCGTATACATTCGGCATTAAAGCCAGGGATGCGGTGGGCAATACCAGTGTTATGAGCAAGACGATATCGGCTACTATGGAAGATAGCGATCCTCAAGTATCACCAATTTTAGCTGCCGATATTACCAACAACATATTGGGCCAGCCTATAGACATTACCTTTACCGATGATGCGATCTGGAGAAATGCAATCACTGGAATAACTATTGACGGAACTCTGACTGAAACAAGCGGATATGAAATAAGTGCAGGTAAGATTGCTTTTGATGCTGGAGTGTTTGATGAAGCCAAAGACTATGTCATCATTGTAAAAGCAACCGGCTATGCTGACGCCAGCATCACCCAGACAATCAATAGCGCTCCTGCTCCGGTGCCGGCGCCAAAACTGCTATCGGGCGAAATAACCAGTAAAGGAGATCTGAGCCTTACTTTTGACAAAGAGATGGCAGATCCTGCCGGCACTCAGGGGCAGTTTACGGTAACCGTTGACGGTGCTGCGGTCGCCGTAAGCGGGGTAGAGACAACCAACACGGTGGAGAAAATCAAACTGGTGTTAAGCACCAAGGCCACTGGAGCTAATAATGTAACTGTCAGTTACACGAAGAGCGCTGATCCGGCCAAACAGTTAAAATCGGTCGATGGGGGATTAGTGGAGAGCTTCAGCACTCAGATCGGAGAGGCTCTGACCAATCCACCGACTTTGAAAAAAGACGCAAGTGACAATCACGTGGGCAATCCGGTTGACATTACATTTATCGATGACGCAGCATGGAGAAATGCCATCTCCGATGTAACCATCGACGGCAGTTCCATAAGCGGCCAGTATAGTGTAAGCGCAGGCAAGATCACCATTGGCGCCGGGTTGTTTACTGAGGCCAGGGACTATGAAATAGCAGTTAAAGCCACGGGATACAGTGACGCCGGCGTCATTCAAAAAATGCACAAGGTGATCACCGGATCAAATGTAACTGTAGACGAAAGCAACAAAAACCTGGCGGTAACCGGCTCTACTCCGGCAACTACGGTAACGATCCCCGAAGGTATAGATAACGCCACCATCAACGTCGGGGAGTTGCTGAATGCACCGGCCGGTGGTGAGGTCCAGACCGGGGCTTTACCGGCCTTGACCATTACTGCCGATACTTCTATCAATGCCGCTCCGGTGCAGGTGGAAATCCCGGCCGGGACAACCGTCAGCGCTCCTGAGGGATGGGACGGAACCATCAATGTTCCCTCGGTACGAGCCAACAATAGTGTTGCCGTTACTCCGGATGAGGGTAAGACCGCTACGGTAAAAGCGGTCATTGAGGTAGGCTTCGGCGATGTGCCGCTTACATTCAGCCAGGCGGTCAAGCTGGTCATTCCCGGCCAGGCCGGCAAGGATGTCGGTTACTTCAGAAACGGAACCTTTACTCCCATAACCAATGTCTGTGCTACAAACAGCCAGGCCTGGGCGGATGCCAACCTTCCCGCGGGAGGAGACGGCAAAGTTGACGATGGTCAGGATCTGGTCATCTGGACCAAGCACTTTACCTTATTTGCCGCTTATGAACAAAGTGCGACCGGAAATGATGGCGGCGGCGGAGGCGGAGGCTCAGGAAGCGGGACTTCCGGAGGTTTGACAGTCAGCTTCAATAAAGCCAAACTTTCGCCGACAGATACCCTTTTGCAGTTTGACTTCGGCAACGGTATAGATAGCACCTTAGACAGCAACTTAAGCAAGATCAAGGTCTATGAAAAAAATACCGGCAGCGAGGTCCAATACTCGGATTACAATTACATCAAACAAGGCCAGGGAGACGATGCGGTTAAGATCCGCCGGCTTGAACTCATGTTTGATAATTTGAAATCCGGTACGATTTATGTAGTTGAATTAGCCGCAGGCTTTGAGGCCAATAACGGCAGTACATTAGGCGCCAAAAAATCCTTTGAATTCACCACTACCGGAACCGCGGCCGCAGCCGGGGGAGCCGGC
>NZ_DIPG01000002.1:22021-26271 GCF_002426325.1 Syntrophomonas sp. UBA5494
ATTGTAATTCCTGCGGCGTCCTTTAATCAGAGCATCAAAGTGGCAGTACAGAAAATCACCGATGTTTCCGATCTGCCTATGGCCGCCAAGAGCATACTGGCCAGTGATGTAATAGAAATTACCAAAGACCAGGACGGGAGCTTCGACAAAGCGGTTACCATTACCCTTACCTTCGATAAGTCCAAGGTAGATACCAGCAAGTACGACCTTATCATCTGTTATCTGAACGAAGAGGAAAACCGATGGATCGCCTTGGATAATATCAAGGTCGACTTGGCAGCAGCTACAGTGAGCGGCGAGATCAAGCACTTTACCAAGTTCGCGATCATAGCTGTTGAAAAGGCGCAGGCCAGCCTGCCGCTTAGCCCCGGTGAGCTGGTAAACCTGAGTGATATTCAAGAGCACTGGGCTCAGCCGGCTATTGCCGAATTAATATCCCTGGGAGCTATCGGGGGATATCCGGATGGCACCTTTAAGCCCGATCAGGGAATCAGCCGGGCAGAGTTTGCCAGTATTCTGGTCAAGGCCTTGCAGCTGGAACAGAAGCAGGGTAAAGTCTTTAACGACACTGCCGGGCACTGGGCACAAGATGCCATAGCTACCGCAGCGGCCTACGGGATAGTAAACGGCTATAGCGATACCAGCTTTGGTCCGGATGATTCCATTACCCGGGAACAGATGGCGGTAATGGTGGTTAAGGCGGCTAAACTGGCCGAGGTTAAGGAAGGCAAAGCCTTTGCCGATGGCAACAAGATTTCCGCCTGGGCCGGCAATGCTGTGGCAACAGCCAGCCAGAACCAGATAATCAACGGCTATCCGGATAATACCTTCCGGCCGCAAAATAATGCCAGCCGGGCGGAGGCAGCTACCGTGATTGTCAAAGCTCTGCAACTGGCTGCATAGTAAAAACATATTTGACAAGCTTCAGGTCAAGCTCTTAAGCTGCAAAGCTTAAGAGCTTGACCCTTGTTTACCCGGCGGGTGGGGTACAGACCACTTGCAATGGTGTTAATTAACTCCAGATAATAATTCTGGAGTTAAAAAGGACCTCAATCTGCCCCCGGGGTGGAAGAACTGCGCCAGGCGGTGCAGGAGAGACCCGGCCTCTGGTATCAGTTCTGTTTCGAGGTTTGAATATCGGTATGCAGGCGTTCCCTCATATAAGCCGCCAGCTCTTTTTCCTCCTCACTTTCCCGCGTCTTTTCAAATCGGGCCAGCAAGGCGTCAAGGGACTCTTTCCCTTCTTCTTGAGCCAGGATCTGTCTGGGGGTAAGGTCCTCCTCGGGATGAGGCAGGTCCAGCCAGCGTTCGGTCTCCTTATCCTTCACCACCATAAACCACAAAGGTATCAGCTCTGCAGGGGGCGGATCGGGATAGAGCACACTGCTGAAGAGTTGCAGGGGTTGGTCGGGCCAGAGTTCGCTTAGGCTTTTTTGCTGGCTGTTAACCTCATCCAGCAAATCTGCACAGCTTAAAATGATTTCCGGACCAACCGCCAGGCGCGCATAAGGGCCGGAACCGTCTCCTGCCGCCAGCCACAGCCAGCCCTGGCTGCGATGGATCATCTTATAGCCCGCAGAACCGGACAAGATGCGCTGCAGGGCTTCCTCCTGGGTGCTGTGGTGATAGAGCAGCCTGATGTCATTGAGCTTGAGCATGGTTTTATTTTGAGCATGATTGAATATACCGTAAATTATCTCACCGTTATCTTTGAATATTTCTTCAGCATCCTCGTCCGGGGTCAGATTCAACAAATATTGGATATGTTCGGTTAAGAAGGATTTTTCCAGGGATTGATCCCGGACCATTAAGACCATTCCCGAAAAGATGTTGTCCTCCGGCAGTTCCGCCAGCCTGCCCAGAAGCAGTATAGTCTCGCTGTTATCGAACTCCAGGGCTTCTTTAAGCAGAACCTCCCGCTCCAGACCGGTGGCCAGGTCCCTTACTAAAAGGTGCATATGAGATGAACCGATGGCTTCATAAATTCCCAATCTTGATCGATTCAAGGCCTCCAAACAATTGCGGGAGGCTGTATCAAGGTATGCTCCGTTTTCCAGCAAATAAGCCTCTCCGATGCTGCCTCCGGAGTCGCCCGCCACATCAAACCACAGCCAGTCGGAGAACAAGGTCTCATGTTCGCGGGGCAGATACTGGTCTGCGGCAAAACGAACAAAGCGGCTCTGCAGGCTGCGGCGATGCCTGCGGATATCGTGCTGGTTGGCTTGATCCAATTTGAGTTTTAAAGCTGTCATGATGCCGCTGTAGCGGATAAAGGGATCTATCGAGACAGTAGTGATTTCCGCCACCGGGCCACAGCAATGCTTGTACTTTTTACCGCTGCCGCAAGGGCAGGGGGCGTTGCGGCCGATTTTGTGTTTCGCCAAGGATGATGTCCCCCCTAAGGATTTTGCTCAGTTTAGCTTATCACAACGGCGTTTGTAAGTCACCAATGGCCGGATTTCATCATACTGTGAGCCAAAAGTCTAGGTTGGGTCTGTTAAGGACATAATCGTATAAAAATGTATTGGAATAATGCCGTTTTTCCATGATTTTGCGGTATAGCTTGCGCAGCGGGGGCTATATTCAGTAAAATTGACAATATATAGTTCAAGAACCAGCGTTTTAAGCATGGTGATAGAGAACGGAGGAGGTCATCATATGTCGACCGGTCATGATATGCCAAGTGTGTACAATCCCGAAGCGGTGGAAAAGAAATGGTACTCACATTGGGAAGAACAGGGCTATTTTACCCCCGAGCCTGATTATAGCCAAAAGCCGTTTTCCATCGTAATGCCGCCTCCCAATGTCACCGGTGCCCTGCATCTCGGGCATGCCATGGATATCACCCCTCAGGACATCCTGACCCGGTGGCGCCGCATGCAGGGTTACAACGCTCTCTGGGTACCCGGGACCGACCATGCCGGTATCGCCACCCAGGCCCGGGTTGAAGAGTCCCTGGCCCGGCAAGGCATTTCCAAACACGACCTGGGGCGTGAAGGCTTCCTGGAAAAAGTGTGGGAATGGAAGCACCTGTACGGCAGCCGCATCACCAGCCAGTTGAGGCTGATGGGGGCTTCCTGCGACTGGAGCAGGGAACGCTTCACCATGGATGAAGGCTGCTCCCGGGCGGTGCGCGAAGTTTTTGTAAGTCTTTTCGAAAAAGGCCTGATTTATAAAGGGGATTACATTGTCAACTGGTGTCCCCGCTGCCACACCGCCATTTCAGATATAGAAGTCGAGCATGAAGACACGGCCGGCAAGCTGTGGTACATTAAATATCCCCTTCAGGACAGCGATGATTATATAGTGGTGGCTACTACCAGACCGGAGACCATGCTGGGTGACAGCGGGGTGGCGGTTCACCCCGAAGACAGCCGCTATCAACATATGATAGGCCGTCAGGTGGTATTGCCGTTGATGGGAAGATTGATCCCGGTGGTGGCGGACAGTTATGTTGACCGCGAATTTGGAACCGGCGCGGTAAAGGTTACTCCGGCCCACGATCCCAACGATTTCGAAATGGGGCTGCGCCATGACCTGGCCCAAATCGCAGTCATGGACGACCATGGCATCATGAATGAGAATGCCGGGGCCTACCAGGGCTTGAGCCGTAATGAATGCCGCCGGCGGGTGGTGGAAGACCTGACCCGGGGAGGCTTTCTCTTGAAAATCGAAGATCATCAGCATGCGGTGGGGCATTGCCAGCGCTGTGATACTATCATCGAGCCGCTCATCTCTACGCAGTGGTTTGTTAAAATGAAGCCTCTGGCCGAACCGGCTATTCAAAGGGTATTGGCCGGTGAGACCCGCTTTGTGCCGGAACGCTTTACCCGCATCTACACGAATTGGATGGAGAACATCCGTGACTGGTGCATCAGCCGTCAGCTGTGGTGGGGGCACCGCATCCCGGTGTGGTACTGCCAGGACTGTGGCGAGGTGATCTGCAGCCGGACTGATCCGGCAGACTGCCCAAAATGCCAATCCTCCAACCTGGTGCAGGACGAAGATGTTCTGGACACCTGGTTTTCCAGCGCCTTGTGGCCGTTTTCCACCCTGGGCTGGCCCGAAAAAACTACTGATCTGGACTTTTATTATCCGACCAGCGTGCTGGTCAGCGGCAGGGACATCATCTTCTTCTGGGTGGCCAGGATGATTTTTTCCGGGATTGAGCACACCGGACAAACGCCTTTCTCGGTCGTAAATATTCACGGTCTGGTTCTGGACGGCCTGGGGCGCAAGATGAGCAAGTC
>NZ_DIPG01000002.1:26469-55403 GCF_002426325.1 Syntrophomonas sp. UBA5494
GAGAACACCAGGAACTTTGCCAACAAGATCTGGAACGCCTCCAGATTTGTCCTGATGAATCTGGATGGCTACCGGGCCATGGAGCCGGCTGAACAAGAGCTCACCCTGGCGGATCGCTGGATTATTTCAGAACTCAACACCCGGCTGGCGGCGGTAAGCGCTCACCTGGAAAAATACGACCTGGGTGAGGCCGCCCGTGAGCTGTATGAGTTTATTTGGGATGAGTTCTGCGACTGGTATATCGAACTGACCAAGCCGCGCCTGTTCAACCGCGACAGTGAGCAGGCCCGCCTGGTGGCGCAAAACGTATTGGTACGGGTCTTGATGGATATACTGCGTGCCTTGCATCCCTTCATGCCCTTTATTACCGAAGAGATCTATCAGCATCTGCCCGGGCATAGCGATACCATCATGCTGGATGCCTGGCCGGCCGGGGAGCGTCAGTGGCCCGAGGCGGTGGATGACATGCGGATTATCATGCAGATGATCCGCTCTATACGCAATATCCGGGCTGAATTCACGGTCAGTCCCGGCGCGCCGCTTGAAGCCGTAGTGGTGGTCGGGGATGAGGCTTTAATGGCAATGCTCAAAGATAACAGCAATTTGATCACAGAGATGGCCAATTTGAGCCAGGTGCGGATTGCGGCCGGGCTGGAACACAAGCCGCAGCAGGCCGCCGCCAGTCTTATGGCCGAAGCTGAAATATACGTCCCCCTGGGAGGGGCCATCGATGTGGATAAAGAGATACAGCGCCTGCAGAAAGAGATGCGGAACGCGGAGGCCGAAATGGAAAAAGCGGATGCCAAGCTTAAGAACCCTCAGTTTGTGGCCAAGGCGCCGCAGGAGGTCATTGTCAAAGAACAGGGCAAATTGCAGGAAGCCAGTGCCAAAAGAGAGGGGATTATAAGACGTCTGCAGATATTGAAAGGCTGATCCAACAAAAGCTCAACGAGCTGTGCCGGCTGGGCATCAAACCGGGGCTGGAGCGGATCAACTTGCTTTTGCAGGCCCTGGGCAATCCCCATCAAAACCTTAAAGCAGTGCATATCGCCGGCACCAATGGCAAAGGTTCTACCGCACTGATCATTGCCGGGGTCTTGACGGCTGCCGGCTATCGAACCGGACGATACAGCTCCCCGCATGTGCACTCCTATTGCGAACGATTTGAGATCGATGACCGGGCTATTTCGCCCGGTCAACTACATGTTTATCTGGAAAAAGTACTGAAGGCAGCCCGGAGCCTCAATAGCGGGGATTTCCCCAGCGAGTTCGAGATACTGACCGCCATCGCCTTTCTCTTCTTCCAAGAAGAGGGGGTGGATATAGCTATACTGGAAACCGGCATGGGCGGGAGCTATGACGCCACTACCGCGGCCTCTCCCTGTTTATGCGTCATCACCGGTGTGGATTATGATCACACCGCTTATCTGGGCGATTCACTGCCGCAAATCGCGGCCAATAAGGCCGGGATAATCAAACCCGGCATTCCCGTAGTAGTCGGTCCGATGGATGAAGCGGCCCGGCGGGTTATTGAGGCCTGGGCCGGAGTGATGCACAGCCCGGTTGTACCGTATTCACAGGCTGCGGTCACCCCCGGTGAACGCAAGGATCTTTCCGGGCAATTAATAAATATTGAGGTTGGAACTCACTCTATCCAGGCAATATGGTTTTCCCTGCCCGGCCTATTTCAGCTGCGGAATCTGGCCTGTGCCATGACGGCTCTGTCAGAATTGGAAAAAATGTCGTTTATCATCACTGACGAATATATTAAATCAGCGCTGGGGAAATTGCATACCAAAGGCCGCTTAGAAATGCTCAGCCAGGATCCCTTGATAATATGCGATGTGGCCCACAACCGCCAGGCGGCTCAGGCTTTGAAGACGGCACTTTCAGAACTGCTGCCCGGAAGGGAGGGGGTTTTGCTGGTGGGGATGGTCGACGATAAAGATGCCCGGGGAGTTCTGCAAATCCTGGGTCCGGGTTGCAGATACTGTGTAGTAACCAGACCGGCAGGCCATCGCAGCCGGCACTGGCAGAGGTGCGCTGAGGTATGGCAAGAATTGTTTCCGGACATCCCTTGCCGGCTGGAAGAAGACATTGAAACAGCAGTGGACCTGAGCCGCTTGCTGCTCTCCGATCAGTCTTATCTGTTAGTGACCGGCTCTTTCTATGTAATTGACAAAGCCCGGCAGTATATGGTGGGAAAACCTGAGTAATGTAAATCCTATGTTAAGAGAAGCTTACATCATCGTTAACACATTGTTAACATTGTTTTAAAGCGCAAATTGTTATAATTAAATCATACCAAAGCAATGTATACGGGGAGGCATATACAGTGGTAATCAAGTTAAAACCACGGGAGGAAAGATTTTTCAGCTACTTTGATGAAATCGCTGAAGCCATCTCGGAAGCGGCTGATATATTAAAGGATTTTCTGGAGCATCAAACCGACCCGGTTGATAACCTGGAACTCATCAGCGCGGTTGAAGAACGGGGCAATAAGACCATGGCCAAAGTCATGGAACAGATCAACAATTCATTTGTAACCCCGTTTGACCGTGAAGATATCCTGGCGTTAACCCGGGAATTGACCAATGTTCTGGATCATATTCAGGGGACTATGGAGAAAATTGTAATCTATAAAGCCGGCAAACCCAATGAAAACTATGTGCTTAAGCTGGCATACGTCCTGCAGGCGGCAGCCCAGGAGATAAAATCAGCGATAGCGCAGTTGACCGATGTCAGAGCCAACCACAACGGTATCATCGAATCCAGCGAAAAAATCAGATCTTACGAACATGAGGGCGATTTCCTGTATCGAGCGGGTATTGCCCTTCTTTTTGAGAATACCCGCAATGTGGTGGATATTATTAAATGGAAAGAAATCTACGAGCATCTTGAAACGACGCTGGATTACTGTGAAAATGTCAGCAATATCCTTAAGGGAATAGCGGTTAAGTATGTCTAGTTTGATGTTAATCGGCCTGGTGGTAATCCTGGCGCTGATATTCGACTTTATTAACGGTTTTCATGACACTGCCAATGCCATAGCAACTTCAGTATCTACCAAAGCCCTCTCGCCGCGGGCGGCCATTGTTGTAGCCGCAACTCTCAACTTTGCCGGAGCCTTGAGCGGCACTGCGGTCGCCAACACCATCGGTAAAAGCATTGTACCTCCAGAGCTGATCACTCCTCTGGTATTGATATGCGCCTTGATCGGGGCAATTTTCTGGAACTTATTTACCTGGTATTTCGGCATACCCAGCAGCTCCTCACACGCTTTGATCGGCGGCCTGATCGGAGCCGTTATTGGCGCGGTAGGAACAGAGCAGGTCTTGTGGGCGGGTTTCGTTAAGATTCTGGCCGGTTTGCTGACCTCGCCGGTTATCGGCCTGGTAGCCGGGAGCCTGGTTATGACGGTTTTATTCTGGGTGTTTCGACATGCGGCCCCTGCCAGAATAAACAATCAGTTCCGCAAACTGCAGGTCGTGTCAGCCTGTATGGCCTCCTTCGCCCATGGCAGCAATGATGCCCAGAAATCGATGGGCATTATCGCTATGGTCCTGGTCAGTGCCAGCATTCTGCCCGAATTTTACGTCCCGCTGTGGGTCAAAGTCGCCTGTGCCTTATCCATGTCAGCAGGCACCGCCTTCGGAGGCTGGAAGATCATCCGCACCATGGGCGGCAAGATCTTTCGCATTGAGCCTATCAACGGCTTCGCAGCCGATGCCACTTCCGCAGTAGTCATCTATGGAGCCAGTATGCTGGGAGCACCCGTCAGCACCACCCATGTGGTATCATCTTCCATCATGGGGGTGGGCGCTGCCAAACGCCTCAAAGGGGTGCGCTGGAATATAGCCCGTCAAATCATCGTAGCCTGGTTTGTGACCATCCCTTCTTCCGCCCTGGTAGCAATAGTGGTATACAACCTTATAAAGGTTTTGATATAATGAGTCTAATTCTTACCTAGTTAGTGAAAGAATTCATTTTCGCTGGTGGTTTTTGACTTAACATATGGAACACTGCAGCCAGCCAAAGGAGTTGGAACTCTTGAAAGTATTCAAGATACCTGAAGCTACCGTGATGAGACTGTCTATTTATTCCAGATATCTGCACCAGTTAATGGAAGAGGGCGAAGAGACTATATCTTCGGGCGAAATCGCCAAAGGTGTAGGCGTCAGTTCTGCTCAGGTCAGAAAAGACCTGGCTTATTTTGGAGAATTCGGAACCCGCGGAGTTGGCTACAAGGTTTCTGAACTGTATTGTCAATTGATGAAAATATTGGGATTGGACCACCGCTGGAACACCATTATAGTCGGTGCAGGAAAGCTTGGTTCAGCTCTGGCTCTATATCAGGGGTTTTTCGAACGCGGTTTCAATATCTGCGCTATTTTGGATGTAAACCCCAATATTATCGGAAATAAACTGGGCTCCCTGCGAGTACAGCCCCTGGATCAGCTGCAAGATCTGGTTGAACAATACGATATTCAGATAGGGGTTATCGCAGTGCCGGCCACCCATGCCCAGGATGTTACCGAGCAATTGCTGGAGGCCGGCGTCAAGGCCATTCTGAACTTTTCTCCGCGGGTCTTGAAGGTTCCCCCGGATATCGTTTTCAGGAATGTAGACCTGTCTGTCAATCTGGAGGTTTTAAGCTTTAACCTGGCCCTGAACCGTTAGATCTTTTTTCAGACCGGCCCGGGTGTAAAAATTAATAAAAAAAGTGGAGAATGCTGTGTTAGCAAGGTATTCTCCTTTTTTGCTTACCTTGTTTTTGCCTGGGGGTAATGCTAAACTTGTAAAGAAGTTGATTGGGAGGCTATTGTGGCTAGTCGCGGTAAGATACAACCTGGATGGCAAATCCTCGCCCTGCTGCTGATACTGGGTGGTATCATCGGGAGTTTTATCGGGGACGCTATAGTTAAAACGTGGCCCGCCGGGCAGGTTCTGGGGAGGATGCAAAACCTGGGATTTGCCCCTTTTACACTGGATTTGAAGGTCTTTTCGCTCACCCTGGGGCTGATGTTCCATGTTAGTATATTTACTCTCCTGGGCTTTTTGATTGCCTATGCCTTGTATAGAAAGCTGTAAATGAGAGGTAAATGGCCATGCGTGTGGTCTTAGCGTCGCAATCACCCCGTCGCAAGACGCTTTTGGAGTTGATCGGGCTGCGGTTCTCCTGCAATCCCGCTGACGTAGATGAGAGCTTTGACAACTTTAATGGAGACCCGGCCGCGGCCTGTTTGGAATTAGCTGCCTCAAAAGCCAGGGCGGTGGCGGCACAAGAGCCTGAAGCACTGATAATTGCGGCTGATACCATTGTGGTAGTGGACAACCGGATTCTGGGCAAGCCCCGCGATAAATGGGAAGCCTTTGAGATGCTTTCGTTGTTAAGCGGCCGGGAACATCGAGTGATAACCGGCCTGTGTGTTCTCAATACCTGTAACGGAAGTATACAAGCTGCAAGTGAAATAACTCGAGTCAGGTTTCGTAATATTCAGGAGGATGAAATCTGGGCCTATATAGCCAGCGGTGAGCCTTTGGACAAAGCCGGCTCTTACGGGGCACAAGGCTTAGGCGCCGTATTTGTGGATCATATCGACGGCTGTTTTTATAATGTAGTAGGATTGCCACTTCACACCCTGTATTTTATGCTGAAAAAACAAGGCCTGCAATTATTGGGGGGTGTAGAAGATGAGCTACCATGCGGTAGGCATTAAGGAATTGCCAGAGGATATGAGGCCCCGGGAAAAACTGGCCAAATTCGGTGAAGGCCGTTTGGACGACCATGAACTTATAGCCATTATTCTGGGTATGGGCACCACTAAAATCAACGCGCTTGATCTGGCCCGGCAGATAATGATAAAATACAGAACCCTGCGCCGCCTGAAAGAAGCCAGCCTGGAAGAATTGATGAGTGAACGCGGCATCGGTATGGCCAAGGCGGTCAGCATCAAAGCCGCCATTGAATTAGGTCGCAGACTGGCCTTAAGCCAGGAATCCAAACCGGTGATCACCTCGCCGGAAGATGTCAAAACTTTAGTTATGGAAGATATGCGCTACCTCGACCGGGAGCATTTTAAAGTGATTTACCTGGATCGCAAAGGCGGCATCATAGTTACCGAGGATATTTCGGTGGGGGGGTTGCACAGTTCGATGGCCCACCCCCGCGAGGTTTTTAAGAATGCCGTAAAGCGAAGCGCTGCTTCTATTATATTGGTACATAATCATCCCAGCGGTGATCCCCATCCCAGCAACGAAGATATGGAGACTACCCGCAGATTGGTTGAGGCCGGACAGATAGTGGGCATTGAAGTCCTCGACCATGTGATAATTGGTGATAATAAATACTGCAGCATGAAATCTAGAGGTCTAATCTAGTTTTAAGGAGGAAAAACTATTTTGGTTTTCGGTAGAGATATGGGAATAGATTTGGGTACGGCCAATACCCTGGTGCACGTTAAAGGAAAAGGCATCGTTTTGACCGAACCATCCGTAGTGGCCATACAGAATGACAACGGACGGGTTTTGGCCGTGGGTGAAGAGGCCAAGCAGATGATCGGCAGAACCCCGGGTAATATCATAGCCATCCGCCCTATGAAAGACGGGGTTATCGCTGACTTTGACGTTACTCAGGCCATGTTGAAGTACTTTATCAGTAAAGCTCTGGGGCAGAAAACACCCTTCATCAGGCCCCGGGTGATCGTCAGCATCCCCACCGGCTGCACCACGGTTGAGGAAAGAGCCGTGCGGGAAGCGGCCTTAGCCGGCGGCGCCAAAGAGGCCTACTTGATAGAAGAGCCCATGGCGGCAGCAATAGGCGCAGGTATGCCGGTTCATGAGCCTACCGGCAATCTGATCGTCGATATCGGCGGGGGCACCACCGAGGTGGCGGTGATTTCCCTGGGCGGCATCGTCACTTCCAAATCGGTGCGCATCGCCGGGGACAATATGGATGAGGCCATCATTCAGCATCTGCGCAAGAATTACAACCTGTTGATCGGTGAACGCACTGCCGAGGATATCAAAATTTCGATTGGTTCGGCCCTGTGGGAGGGAGAAGAAGAACAATATGAAGTTCGGGGCCGCGATTTAGTGACCGGGCTTCCCAAGACCATAAGCGTTTCTTCCCAAGAGATTCAACAGGCGTTGAAGGAAACGGTTCAGCAGATCGTGGACGGGATCAAGGTTTGCCTGGAAAAAACACCCCCGGAATTAGCAGCCGATATCATGGACCGCGGCATCATAATGGCCGGCGGCGGAAGCCTCTTACGGGGATTGGACAAATTGATCAGCCGGGAAACCAATATGCCCGTGTATGTTTGCGAAAACCCTCTGTTGGCCGTAGGACTAGGCACGGGGAAGGTGCTGGAGAATATCGAAATACTGAAGAGGGTGCTGGTAACACATAATCGCACCTTCTAAGTTGGTGAGTGATTTGCTTACAATTTTGAAGAATAAATACCTATGGCTACTGTTGGCGGCATTTTCGGTAGCTTTTTTCGCCATGCGCGTCACCGCTATAGAAAGAGATACTATAACCTACCCGGAAACAGCCATTCGTGAAGCGTTTGCCTCACTGCAGAGCAGCTTTACCGATTTTGGCATGCGTTTTACCGACGTCACCTCAATTTTTGCCAGTAAACGCGAACTCTTGCAGCAGGTTGAATCCCTGCAGGAGCAGAATCAGGCCTTGAATCTGGAAAACCAGGCCTTGCACGAATACCGTGCCGAAGCTCTGCGCCTGCAAAAGCTGATCGCATTCACCAATGAAAACCTGGAGACCTACAGCTTAACCCCGGTGCGGGTGATTGCGCGCAGTCCCAGCACCTGGTATCAATATATCGTTATTGACCGGGGTGAAGCCGAAGGGGTGCAGCGCAACATGGCGGTGATCAGCCCTCAAGGCCTGGTAGGCCGGGTGACCAGCACCAGCCAGCATACGGCTCAAGTCAACCTGCTGACGGACCGGGAAATGGCGGTCGGGGTGGTTGCTCAGGACAGCCGCGAGACCAGGGGTATTGTGGAAGGAGTTGGGGACCACAATCTTCTGAGCATGGCCAACATCCCCTATTACTCTACTATCAATGTCGGCGAGAAAGTCGTGACTTCAGGGTTATCCCAAATCTATCCGCAGGGTATTTTAATAGGGACTGTACAGGAGATAACTGACGAAGCCGGAGGACTCTTGAAGTCAGCGGAGGTTACGCCGGCGGTTCAGTTCGACCAATTGGAGGAAGTGCTCCTGGTTACATCGTATCGGGGCGCCTCTGTCTCAGGGGAGTAAACCGTGCGTTATCTGATGCTGTTCTTGCTGCCAGTTCTGGCATTATTTTTACAATCGACATTATTTGGCGTCTATAGTATAAAGAACACGTTGCCGGACCTGGTTCTGGTTTTTGTGATTTTCTATGCTCTCTTAAATGACGCCCCAAAGGCTGCCCGATACGGGTTTTTCTGCGGCTTTTTGGAGGATCTTCTGCTGGGGCGTTTTATAGGCATGAATGCCCTGGCCAAGGGACTTACCGCATATGCCATCGGTATTCTGCAGGGCAGCGTATTTAAAGAGAATCTGGCTGTGGGTATCTTGTCGGTATTGATCGGTACGGTATTAAATTTCTTATTTTTGTTTATCCTCAGCCTGGCTTCGGCGGTGATGATCGATCTCGATCAGCAGGTCTTCATCACTCTGTTCTATCATGCTATATTCAATTTGTTATTGGCCACGCCGTTATATGTATGGTATTATAATTCTTCTCGATACGGCTTGCTCCGTTCAAATAGGGAGAGGTAAATGAAACCCGATGAAGTTAGACCCAGACTGAAATGGTATTCATATATGCTTATTGCATTATTGTCGATTTTGCTGGTGAGGCTGGCGGTGGTGCAATTGCTCTTCAATGCCGAATACCAGGCTAAAGCTAAAGAAAACCGGGTGCGGCTGGTCCCTATCAAGGCGCCCCGGGGCGAAATCTACGACCGCACTGGCAGGGTTTTGGCTGCCAACGAACTGGTTTATACCCTGAGTTTGAATTATACCGCCATGAGCGATCAGAGTGAAGTGGTGGCTCACCTGGTCTCACTGCTCCAGCCAACCTACCCGGAAATAACCGAGCAATTGATTAATGAAAAGATAAGTCAGCAGGAATACCGCTTATTCGAGCCGGTGGTATTGTTGCGCGATATTCCCTGGGAACTGGTCATTCAACTGGAGGAGCGCCGCCAGGAACTGCCCGGGGTATTGGTGGATGTGGAACCCTTGAGAAACTACCCCGAGGGCGCTCTGGCCGGCCATGTGCTGGGTTATATACATTCCATCAGCCCCGAAGAAATAGATCAGGAACAGGACTATAAATACAGCCTGAGCAGTCTGATCGGAAAATCCGGGGTGGAAAAGCAGTATGAAAAGGAACTGCGCGGACAGGACGGGGCCCGCAATGTGGAAGTGGATTCGCGCGGGCGGCCGGTTCGAGAACTGGTGACTCTGGAGCCGCAGCAGGGCAACAACATATATCTGACCCTGGATAAAGACCTGCAGCAAGTCATGGAAAAAAGCATGGAAAATATGCTGGCCACACTGCAGAAAAACCATCCCCGCGCTCGGGTGGCCTCAGCTGTTTTGCTCAATGTCAAAACCGGCCAGGTTCTGGCCATGTGCAGTCTGCCCGCCATGTATCCCGATGATTGGAAAGGCAATATCAGCACTGCTCGTGCCGCCTATTACTTTCCCCAGGGCGCTGAATACGATCCCATGAATCCCGGCGCCTTTCTCAACCGGGCGATACAGGTCAGTTATCCGCCTGGATCGACTTTTAAGCCGATCACCGGTATGGCTGCCCTGGAAAGCGGAGTGGTAGATGCCGGCAATGACTATGTCAAATGCAGTGGCGCTTACTGGGTGGCCCCGTATACCAGGTGCTGGGGCGTGCACGGCCATGTTAATTACTACTCCGGTATGGCCGGTTCCTGCAACGTATATTTTCAGGAAATGGGCCGCCGGGCGGGACAGGAGGGCATAGTAAGGATGGCCGGGGAATTTGGATTGGGAAGCAAAACCGGCATCGACCTGCCCTATGAAGTGGCCGGACTGCTGCCCACTCCGGAGTGGAAAAAGGAGCTTAACGATCTTCTCATCAATCGAAAATACGACAGCCTCAGAAAACAATTGGAGGATAAATACCAGCAGTTAATGAACGCTGAATCAGACCCGGCTGCGCTCAAAAAGCTGGAAGCGCAAAAAAAGAACGAAAGTGCGCAATTGGAGGCGCAATACCGGATTGACTACAACTGGGACACCAACTGGCAGGCTTTCGATACTTTCAATATGTCGATTGGGGAAGGCAACAATGACTATACCGTCCTGCAGCTGGCAAATTTTGCGGCAGCCGTGGCCAACGGGGGTCTGCGCATGCAGCCTTATGTGGTGGACCGCATTTCTTCTCCGGACGGGAGGGTTATTCAACAATTCAGCCCCCGGGTGGCGCATGAGGCCGCGGTTTCCAGCCAGACCCTGGCCCAGACCAAACAGGCCATGCTGGCTGTTACCGAGCCTGGCGGGACCGGATACTTTTTATTCAACAACTTTCCCCCCCACATCAAAGTGGCCGCGAAAACCGGAACGGCTCAAAACCGCCGTTCTCCGGACGGCTCCTCCGCAAATTACAATGGGGTTTTTCTGGCCTTTGCTCCTTTCGACAACCCCGAAATCGCCTTTGCCGGGGTGGTCGAGTATGGTTATCATGGCAGCGAGTCGGCCGGAATAGTGGCCCGGGATGTTTTTGAACAATATTTCGGTATCAAGGACCACCGCAGTGATGATGTGATCATGGAACAAGTCCGGGAGAATCTGTCGAATATTGCTGCTGATTAATGGCGTAATTTAATGGCATAGAACCGACCAGGATAGGGGTTTTTTGCGAAAATAACCTCTATCTTCTGCTTTTTCGCTAAAGGAATATAATAGCAACAATAGAATGATAAGGAAATAGGACCTGCAACAATGTTAAGGGGGTGGTTGAATGTTGACCGCAGCAAATGAGGTACGTGTGCAGGAGACCATAGATTTAAGCCCCTACCAGCGCTTTAAAGACATGAAGCAGGGTTTGGACCAGCAGCTCTCCCTGCTGAAATACCCTCAAGGGACGCAGATCTGCCTTGGTATCGGGCAGCGGCGTCTCACCAACCGGGAATTAAAAGAGCTTGAACTGGTTTTGTTGTCCCACGGTGTATACCTGCTGGACATAGTCGACGTTGAGGAAGATCCCGGCAGGGATAGACCACTGATAGACAATATGCCGCATTATCAAGAAACTGTACTGTTGTGCAAGAATGTACGTTCAGGTCAAAAACTGGCTTGCAGGGGAAACATCGTGATTCTAGGCGATGTAAACCCCGGTGCGGAGGTTGTGGCTGGTGGCAACATTGTAGTGATGGGGTGCCTGCGGGGGATGGCCCATGCCGGTGCACTTGGAGATCAAAACGCAGTCATTTCAGCATATCGCCTGAGTCCGACCCAGCTCAGGATTGCCGACCATATTACCAGACCTCCGGATAATGAGGTGGTAACGGCAAAGAATCCCGAACTGGCGCGCATCAGGGAGGACAAGGTTGTCATAGAAAAGCTAAAAATATGATTGGAGGCTTGGGGATGAAGAGTAGGGTTCTGGTGGTAACGTCCGGAAAAGGCGGCGTGGGGAAAACCACGACCACGGCTAACTTGGGAACAGCTTTGGCTATGATGGGCAAAAAGGTAGTCATGCTGGATACGGATATCGGACTTAGAAATCTGGATGTCGTTATGGGATTGGAGAATCGCATCGTATTCGATATTGTCGATGCAGTGAACGGAACCTGTAAACTAAAACAGGCTTTGATTAAAGATAAGCGCTACGAGGCCTTGTTCCTGCTGCCTGCAGCACAAACCAAGGACAAGAATGCGGTCACTCCTCATCAGATGAAAAACCTGACCAATGAACTGCGCAACGAATTTGACTATATTCTGGTGGACTGCCCGGCAGGGATCGAACAGGGTTTCCGCAACGCCATCGCCGGCGCTGATGATGCCATTGTGGTAGCTACCCCGGAGGTCTCTTCGGTTAGAGACGCTGACCGCATTATTGGTCTGCTGGAAGCGGCTGGACTGAGCAAAAGCAAGCTGATTATCAATCGCCTGCGCAGCAAGATGGTAAAGCGGGGCGACATGATGGACATAGAGGATATTCTGGATATTCTCGCTATCGATCTGGTGGGAGTAGTGCCCGAAGACGAAACCA
Source organism: Syntrophomonas sp. UBA5494 (assembly GCF_002426325.1). Lineage (NCBI taxonomy): Bacteria > Bacillati > Bacillota > Clostridia > Eubacteriales > Syntrophomonadaceae > Syntrophomonas > Syntrophomonas sp. UBA5494. Next base: position 38,742 of record NZ_DIPG01000002.1, read on the forward strand.
TCGTGGTTTCCACCAATCGCGGCGAGCCGGCGGTACTGGAGAACGCCTCCCGAGCCGGCGGGGCTTACCGCCGCATCGCACGCCGCATAATGGGTGAGACCGTGCCTATAGCGACGGAGAGCAATGACAATCTGGTTGACAAATTTATGAAAATGCTGAAGCTGGCAAGATAGGGGGGAGGGGACATGGCTTTGTTGGACGTACTAAGCAGAATTTTTTCCAAGGACAACGTGGCCAGCAAAGAGGTGGCCAAGGAGCGTCTGCGTCTGGTGCTGGTTCATGACCGTTCCTCAATATCTCCCGAATATCTCAATCTTCTTAAAGAAGATCTGCTCAAGGTTATAAGAGAATATTTGGAAATAGACGAAGAAGCCCTGCAGGTGAACCTTGCCAATGAGGACTCGTCCTTCGCCTTGGTGGCCAATATACCGGTGAAAGGTTTTAAGCGTCCCCGCATGGCGGAGGTGGATAATTAAAAAGACTCTATTCCTCCTTAATGAAAGTCCTTGAGCTTCTAACGTCTCGACAAAGCCCGGGTTGCCCACCCCGGGTTTTGTCATTCTTCTTTAATTTCGGGCATTTTCCTCCTGATTACATAGAATCACGGCTTAATAACTGGCTGGATTTGAGAGTGGACAGCGATTTTTACTACATTCTATAATGGTCTGGGAGGGTTTAATTGTGGACGTAAAGAGACTGAAATTCGTGGATCGTCCTTTCTTATTGAGTCTGGCCGCGATCCTGGTCATGGGGCTGGTGATTCAGCTCAGTGCCAGCAGCGGCATCTCCAGCGATCCTTATTATTATATAAAAAAGCAACTGGTTATGATCGCAGTCGGTCTGGCGGCGATGTTTATCATTGTCCGCTACGATTATTTGCAGCTTAAAGGGTTAAGTCCTTTTCTCTACGGGCTTTCTATACTGATGCTGGTGGCAGTCTTGCTTTTTGGCCAGGAAGTTCGCGGCACCACGGGGTGGATAGCTATAGGCCCATTGCCCCCGCTTCAGCCCGCCGAGTTTACCAAAGTTCTGCTGGTGTTGTCTTTCGCTGATTTTCTGCAGCGGCGCCGCGGCGAGATGAATAACTTGGCGGGAATGCTGCCTTGCTTCGTCTTTATGGGGGTGCCGTTTATTCTTATTATGCTGCAGCCTGATCTGGGTACCGCCCTGGTTTATATCGCCATAACGTTCATCATGATGTATGTGGCCGGAGCCAATCAGCGGGTGTTGCTCTTTATTCTTCTGGGCGCACTGGCCTTAATCGGCCTGGTCTTATTGCTGCATTTTCAGGTTGGCCTGTGGATACCTCTGAAAGATTACCAATTACAGCGTCTTATCGTATTTATCAATCCCTACAATGACGGTATGGGTGGGCGCGACGCAGGTTGGAACATCATTCAGTCACTGGTGGCCATTGGCTCGGGCGGGTTCGCCGGGAAAGGCCTGTTCCAGGGCAGCCAGGTGCAGTTGAACTTCTTGCCCGAGCATCACACCGACTTCATTTATGCGGTCATCGGCGAGGAATTGGGATTTATTGGCGCCGGGCTGGTCCTGGTCTTGTTTGGCGTACTGCTGATGCGGGCGGTTTATATAGCCGCCAATTCCCGGGAATTATACGGCGGTTTGCTGGTAACCGGGATTACAGCCATGTGGTTGTTCCACATTTTCGAAAATATCGGCATGTGTATTGGCATGATGCCGGTAACCGGGATACCTCTTCCTTTTATAAGCTATGGCGGCAGTTCCATGCTCACCAATCTTCTGGCGGTAGCCCTGATTCTGTCTGTGAATGTGCGGGGTAAGAAAATCGTGTTTTGAGCATGATAAGGGTAAAACGGAGGGTTGAAAATGGCATTTGAAAACGCCGAGGCCCGGAATAGCGGCGAAGCAGCACCGGGCAATGCCATTCAGGAAGTGCTGTACTTTATACCCAACTTGCTGAAAATGGTGTATCGACTGCTTAAAGACGAAGGGGTAACCCATGCTGACCGCCTGTTATTACTGGGCACAGCCACTTATGTGTTGTCCCCCCTGGATTTTCTGCCCGATATGATCCCGGCCTTGGGCCAGGTCGACGACATTTTGCTCCTGGCCCTGGTATTGAAGAGGCTGATGAACAGCGTATCCTTTGAACGCCTGGAAAATTACTGGGACGGCAGTGAACCATTGTTGAGGTTGTTTGACCGGGTATTGGATCTATCCCGCTATGTGATCCCCGCCAAGGTTTATGACAGAGTAGTAAAAAAATCCCGCCGCTAGGCGGGCCTGGGGACCAATCAGGTGGGACCAATCAGGGGGACGGTTCTCGATCAAGAGAACCGTCCCCCTGATTGGTCTGAGATCCGCGCCTGCCTTACAACTATTGGCATACATTTTGACCTGCCTTTATATACTGTAGCATGACTGCTTGGTCTAAGTCAGGCAAAAAAGGGGGTCAAGCCGGTGCTGGGAAGTTTTCGTATTAGACTATTGGTGGTTATAGCCATAGTAGCCCTGGTGGGATACTCACTGCAGTCTGGCAATTGGAGCAGAAACCTGGTGGAACCAGCCCTGCGGGTGATCCTTTACGAGGATCAATGGGCTAATCGAGTCCTGGCCGCCTTTAGCGAACGCCTGGCCGGGCGGCAACTGGAACCGGCCGTATCTGACCAGGTGCTGCAGCTGCCCTGTGCTTACACAGGTGTATTGCTCCCCTTCGGAAGCAGCTGGTATACCGGCCAGAATGAATCCGAGCCTTCCCCGGGAATCCTGTTGCAGGTTAACCCCAACACGGCGGTAAAGCCGATTCTGCCGGGGAAGATTACCATGATTAAAGGTGAGGCGGGTCAGTACACGGCGGTCATTGAGCATGAACAGGGGCTGACTTCTGAATACGGACAACTGGATCGGGTATTGGTGCGCACCGGTCAGACAGTCACCAAAGATACCGTGATCGGACGCAGCGGGAACCAGTTTTATTTTGCCGTCAATTCCCCGCAAGGACCTTTGGATCCGAGCAATCTGTTTCCTTAATGATACCGATAGCGAAGCTTGCCGGTACCTCCTATCGCATCCACTGGCTGGTCCTGGCCTTGGTCGGATTATATACTTACCTGGGTCAAGGCCGGCTGTTGCTCCTGCTTATGGCAGCCCTGTTTTTTCATGAAATGGCCCATGTCATAACCGCCCGGGCGCTTGGTATCAAGGTTAGCGCAGTAGAATTGACTCCTTTTGGAGGGCAGGCACAAATTGCAGACTTTACGGGCCTAGAACCGGAAAAGGAACTATTCATGTCCCTGGCCGGCCCCTTGAGCAGTTTGAGTTTGGCGGCTTTTTTTTATTTTGTGCCTACCGGACTGGATGCTGATACCAGTTTGTGGTTGATGCGCTGCAACCTGTTTCTGGGCCTGTTCAATCTTCTGCCCGCTCTTCCCATGGACGGGGGCAGGATCCTGCGTTCCTGGCTTTCCCCCCTGATGGGCTTTAGAAAAAGCACCCGTTTGGCTGCCTTTACGGGTATGGCATTCGCTGCCGCCATCATCTGCCATGGGTTTTACTATACTTCAGAGGCTGTATATATGGCCCAGGAGATATTGGCAGGAATGGTCTTGTTCTGGTTTGCGGTGCGGGAAAGCCGCTTTTTGGCCTACTCTTTTATGCGTTACCTGATCCATAAAAAGTCGGAGTTGAACCGGCTGGGGTTTTTGGAAACCAGGCAGGTGGTCAGCTCCTGGGATACGCCGCTAAGATCCCTGCTCAAAGACACGCGCCCCAAGCATTATCTGATCGTGGTGGTTTTAGACGATTATCATCATGTGGCAAATGTTTATACCGAAGCCGAACTGATAGAATGCTTTATGGAGATAGGCCCTCTGGCCACTTTGCGCCAATGCCGACAGTGATAGGCGGCATTGCTTTTTAGGTGCGAAAACTCTATGATAAAAAATAAACATCGAGCGTTCCCAGGGTCGATTAGCTCTAACCGGGCCATTCTTCCAGGGACTGCCAGGAATATGGCTTTGGCAGCCTGAATCACTTCATTTGGCCTTCAAATTAATCAGACCGGGAAAGCCTCAGACTATTTAATAATACTGATTATGAGAACTCATGTAAGATGGGAGGCTGCCGATTTGCAGCAAAAACTTATCCGCGACATTCTGCCCCGGGTCAGTAAACCAGCCCGTTATACCGGCGGTGAACTTAATAGCATCAAAAAGAACTGGGATTCCTCCGGGGTGAAAATGCTGCTGGCATTCCCGGATGTTTATGAAGTAGGGATGTCGCATGTAGGCAGTAAGATCTTGTACGGCCTGGTAAATGAAAAGACCAACCACCTGTTGGAGCGCTGCTACGCGCCCTGGCCTGATATGGAGGCCATCATGCGCGAAGAGGGGATCCCGCTCTATTCATTGGAAAGCTTCCAACCCATTGAGAATTTTAATATTATCGGTTTTAGCCTGCAATACGAGCTGTCGCTGACCAATGTGCTGAACATGCTGGACCTGGGGCGAATCCCGGTCCTGGCTAAAGACCGGGAAGCGCAGCACCCCATCGTCATCGGGGGCGGTCCGGTATGCGCCAACCCGGAGCCGTTTGCTGATTTCTTCGATGCCCTGGTGATAGGCGACGGTGAAGAAGTGCTTTTAGAGATATTAGACCTGGTGCAGGGCTGCCGCGGGGTTCCCCGCCCCGACCTGCTGATGCAGATGGCACAGCTTGACGGGGTTTACGTTCCCTCTTTATATGAGGTTCAGTACGCTTCCCAGGGCCGCTTTGAATCCATCAAGCCCCTGGAGAGCAAGGCGCCGGAACGCGTCAGGCGCCGGGTGGTCAAGAGCCTGGATAAGGCTTATTTCCCGGAAAAGCCCGTAGTGCCGTACATGTCGGTGGTGCACGACCGGGCTGTCCTGGAGGTGATGCGCGGGTGCCAGCGGGGCTGCCGCTTCTGTCATGCCGGTATGGTCTACCGGCCGGTCAGGGAACGCCGGCTCAACACCCTTTTAGCGCAGGCTGAAGCTCAGATCCGCAGCACAGGCTATGATGAAGTCTCCCTGGTTTCTCTCAGCACCCTGGACTTCTCGCAGGTTAAGCCTCTGGTGGCGGAACTGGTGCAAAGATACCGGCCGGAAGGCATCGGAGTGGCCTTGCCCTCATTACGGGTGGATCAATTTTCGGTCGACCTGGCCAATGAAGTGCAAAAGGTGAGGAAAACCACCTTAACTCTGGCCCCGGAGGCCGGAACTCAGAGACTGCGCGATGTCATCAATAAAAATGTCACCGAAGAGCAATTGATGGATGCGGTGGAGGCGGCTTTCTCCTCCGGATGGACAGCTCTCAAGCTCTATTTTATGATGGGTTTGCCCCGGGAAAACTATGAGGATTTGGACGGTATCATCGACCTCCTGCTCAAGGTCAAGCGCCTCGGCGATGAACTGGCCCCCCGCCGGGTGGAGGTGCGGGCCAGCCTGGCCTGTTTTGTGCCCAAAGCCCACACCCCTTTTCAATGGAGGCCGCAGGACTCCATTGCGGAGCTTAGAGAAAAACGGCGCTATCTGAGTCGGCGCCGCTTAAAAGGCATAAAATTAAGCTTCCATGACGAAGAGACCAGTTTTCTGGAAGGCGCCATCGCCAGGGGAGACCGCAGAATGGCGCAGGTGATCCACCGGGCCTGGCAAAAGGGATGCCGATTTGACGGGTGGAGCGAGCATTTTCGCTTCCCGGCCTGGCAAGAGGCCTTGGCCGAGTGCGGGGTAGACCCCGACTTCTACGTCACCCGGGGAGTTGGTTATGATGAAGCCCTGCCCTGGGATTTTATTGATACCGGCATCGACAAGGAATTTCTGATCCGGGAGGACGAGCTGGCCAATAGCGGCATGAGCAGCAGTGACTGCCGCCATGAAGGCTGCAATGACTGCGGGGTGTGTCCGTCCCTGGAGGTGAATTTGGAGATTGGGGAGGGCGACGATGCGCTTGCGAGTGGAATATAGGGTGGGGCCGGAGCTGCGTTTCCTGGCCAATCTGGATATGATTCATGCCATGGAGAGGGCCTTGCGCCGGGCCAGAGTGCCTTACGCCCTGAGCGAAGGCTTCAATCCCCATATCAAGCTTTCGCTGGGAACAGTTTTGCCGGTGGGCCTGTGGGGGGAGCGCGAGTATTTCGACATCGAACTCAAGTCCGAGATGAGCGGGGAAGATTTCATCCACCGGCTCAATGCGGTGTTTCCGGTTGGCCTGTCCGCGCTCCAGGCAGTTGCCATAGCACCCTCCGCCCCTTCCATTATGGGCCTGGTTAATGCCGCCAGTTACGTCTTTAAGGTTGAAAAAGCGGATGAGGCAATTTTACATCAGGTGAATATGATTATGAACCGGCCTGAATTAGTTGTAGCCAGCCGGGGCAAAAAGAAAAACCGCACTAAAGACCTCAGGCCGGGGATACACAAAATCACTGTGATGACAGAGAAGCAATTTGATATCATAGAAATATGGGTCAGCACTGGAGAACCGGTCAATGTTCGCTTCGATGAACTGGCTGATATTTTGGGTGCCTGCGGCATACCTGCCGGGCACGTCATTGATGTATGGCGCAGCGGCAACTATTGCCAGGTCAATGAACAATTCTATACTCCTCTAGAGCAGGTGAAGCGTTTGTGATCAGAGAAATCATCGCTGAGGTATATCCCTGGGAATCCCGGGTGGCCATCGTCGAAGACGGGCGGCTGGCCGAGGTATTTTGGGCAGATCAAAATGAAAGCGTGGGCAATATCTATAAAGCGCGGGTAAAAGACATTATTCCCGGTCTGTCTTGCGCCTTTGTGGATATCGGCCTGGCCAAGAACGCCTTTTTGTATGCGGGGGATATCATTTCGCCGGGCAAGAAACGCGGCGGGCATGTTTTTGACCTCTTAAAAAGCGGGCAGGATATCCTGGTACAAGTGAAAAAAGAGGCTTTTTCTGAAAAAGGCGCCAGGGTGACCGGCAACATCACCATACCGGGACACTTTCTGGTCCTTTTGCCTTTTCAGGGGGAGGTCTCGATTTCGCGGAAGATCACTGACAGCAAGCGCAGAGAATGCTTGCGCAGTCTGGTGGACAGCTACAAACCCGCAGAATTTGGCTGCATCTTGCGAACCGCCTGCCTGGAAGCCGATGATGAGGAAATCCTGGCGGAGATGGATGAGCTGATCAAGGTCTGGCAAGAGATCGAGAGGCGCTACCAGCGCATGAAAACCCCCAGCCTGATCTATGAGGATATCGATGTTCTGGAGCGTACCCTGCGAGACTATCTGGACGTGGAGATACACCGCATCATACTCAACAATGAGCGGCTCAGGGAGCGGGTCTTGAATTATTTGCAGAATAAGGCCACGGTGTGCAATGCGGTAATTTATGAAGCCGGTGATTTATTCGAGAAATATAGTCTGGAAAAGGACATCCGCCGCGCCCTCAGGCGCAAAATATGGCTGAAAAACGGGGGCTATCTGATTGTGGATGAAACCGAGGCCATGACGGTCATTGATGTCAACAGCGGCAAATACACCGGCAAGGATGATTTCGAAGATACGGTATACCGCATCAATTGGGAGGCTTCCATAGAAATACCCCGCCAGCTGCGGCTGCGCTGTCTGGGTGGAATCATACTGATCGACTTTATCGACATGAAGAACAAACAGAATCAGGAAGAGATCGTGGAGACCCTGAAGCGCGAACTGGCAAAGGATAAGGCCCATACCCGCATTATCGGCATGACCGGGCTGGGGTTTTTGGAGATGACCCGCAAAAAATCGCGCTACGGGGTTTCGGAGATCTTTACCGACGAATGCACCCGCTGCAACGGCAAGGGGCGCACGGTCAACCTGCAGTCGGTAGCCTGCGAAATAAAACGCAAGCTGGTCAATATGGACTATTTGCAGCAGGACACTCTGATTTGCGAAGCCCATCCCGACCTTATCGAGGAGATGAACCGCGAAGCCAACGACCTGGCCTATATCGAAAAGCGCTCCGGCAAGAAGATCAAACTGCTAAAGAGCGATGACCTGGCCCCCCTGGAATACACCCTGCGGGGACAATAAGCCAAGAAAACATTTTAAATGTTGAGCAAGCTCAACCATATCAGGTAAGAAAAAGCCGACAGGATGGTGGTTATCACAATGGTAGTGCCAGCCAGGTCGGCTTCTCCATTCATCTGTGCAGCCAGGGTATAGTTGATCTCGGCGCTGGGTGCGGCCAGCATGATGAGCAAGGCTTTAGCCGTGGTGTCCAGGGGCAAACGCAATGCAGCCATCAGTCCGTATGCGATCAAAGGGAGCAGGAATAGTTTGAAAAGGCTGCTTGAAGCTAAAACCGGCCAGTGTTCGGGCTTGATAGCCAGGCTGAGGCTGGCCCCGATACAGCACAGTGCCAGAGGCAGGGTAAGCTGTGTCAGCAGCAGCAGGGCTTCCGCTATGAAATCGGGAATTGGGACTTCGAGCAGGGAAAACACTATGCCGGATGCAGCGCCGATGATCAGCGGGTTTTTTACCAGATCCAGCAGGAAAAGACGCAGATTAAAATGCTGGTTCTGCACCGGGCTGAAAGCCAGAACCGAAAGGATATTGACTATCGGTACGGCCAGGGCGGTGAGAACGCTGCCTATGGCCAAACCGCCGTCTCCCAGTGCGTAATAACAGACGGGAAGGCCTATATATACGAAGTTGGAACGGAAATTATCGTTGATGAAAGTGCTTAGAATGGAAGGCGGATAGTGGGCCAGTCCGCCCCATATCCAGCTTAATAGAAAAACCGCTCCTATGGCAGTTACCATCACCAGGAGATTGCCGGGGCTGAAGAGAGACTCAAAATCAGATTGGGAGATCTTGTGAAACAGCAAGAGGGGTAGAAATACATAGAAAATCAGCTGATTGGATTGTTCCACATATTGGTCTGTAAACAGGCCGCAGCGATGCAGCACGTAACCGGCTGCAAGAACTATAAAAATCGGGGCCAGGATGGTGAGGATCGCTGTCATGGCAGCCTCCCTGGTGTTCATTTTTGATATATCCGGGTTAAAGAGAAGCCAACGGCACCGGGTTCGTTCATATTACAGTATAATCTGCCTCAATATAGCGCTCAATGTATACATACAACTTTTGCCGTTATTTTGATATCGCGCACCTGAAAAGCTGCCAACAGCTCGACAAAAAAACCCGGGTTGAGAAATTCAACCCGGGAGACTGTCGTCACGGTCTAGATTTCTATGAAAGTTACCTCTCCGGAGTCCAGGTGGTACTTACCCCCCACAATAGTCAATTGCTTGTGCTCGGTTAAATGCTTTATTATCGGACTTGCCTGAATTGTTCTGATCACTGCCAGGATGTTCTGGTCTTCAACCTTGCGGTACAATTCATTCCCGGCTGCACCGGTTTGCTTTACCAAATCTACGGTTGGTTTAATCCGCTCAACAATAGCTGCGATACTGCCCGGCGCTTCGCCTCCATCCACAGTAGCCTTGACCGCGCCGCAGTAATCATGGCCCATAACCAGCAACAGCGGCGATCCCAGGTGTTCCACCCCGTACTCGATGCTGCCCAGGGCCACATCATCCACCACGTTGCCGGCCACGCGCACCACGAACAGGTCGCCCAGGCCTTGATTGAAGATGTGTTCCGGAGGAACCCTGGAATCAGAGCAGGTGAGGACCACAGCAAAAGGATACTGGCCATGGGTGCGCAGCTCCGAGCGCCTGGAGGAGCTAAGGTCGGTTGGAGCCGACTGTCCGGCAACATAGCGGCGGTTGCCTTCAATCAACCACTTTAAGGCTTCATTTGCGGTGACCTGGCTGCTTGCATTTTCGTGATTTATCTCTGTCAACTCTATTCCCCCCTGACTTATAATTAACCCTGATAGAATATTTCTTTATCCGAGATAATACTCCTGCAAAAAGATCACAGCGGTTTGAGGGACAATAAAATTACCAATGGACGTTGCGGTCAAAACCCTTCAATCTCGGCCATTCATGATTCAGCCGGCTTTGTGCAGACTTGACGAAGGCTATCTAATATGGTAAATTGGCATATGTGTTGCAAGTTTTTGCAACCGCTCGGTGAGGGTTCTCCAAATGGTCGGCAGACCTGCCTGTTCACCGGCGAGTCTAAAAAACGGAGGTGTATCTATTGATGTATGCTATTATTAAAACCGGTGGCAAGCAGTACCGTGTCAATGAGGGGAGTATTCTGAAAATTGAAAAGATAGCCGGAGAGAAGGGCGACAAAGTCACTTTTTCCGAGGTACTCCTGGTAAGCGAAGACGATGGCGTTTTAAAGGTCGGCAACCCGATGGTGGCCAATGCCTCAGTCAGCGCAGAAATTTATGAACAGGGCAAAGAAAAGAAGATTGTAGTATACAAGTATAAAAAAAGGAAGAATTATCGTCGCAAGCAAGGGCACAGACAGCCGTTTACCAAGATTAAAATAGACCAGATCGTGGTAGGATGATTACGGTAAGTATGGAATACCGGGGAGGGCATATCGCCGCCTTCACCATCACCGGTCATGCCGGCCAGGCTGCTCCGGGCCGGGATATCTATTGCGCCGGGGTTTCGGCCATAGCTCAAACCGCAGTGCTGGGCCTGGCAAAACATCTGGCCACGGTTCCGCAGCTACAGATTATAGAGGGCGAAAACGCCCTGATGGAGTGTATCTTGCCGGATGATCTGAGTTCAGACGATCAATATAAGGCACAACTGATATTATCCACCATGGAAGCGGGTTTGTTGTCCTTGGAGGAGGCTTACCCGGGATACGTTAAAGTGAGAATCAGGAGGTAATAACCATGTTCACATTTAACCTGCAATTATTTGCTCATAAAAAAGGGGTGGGCAGCTCCAAGAACGGACGCGACAGCACCTCCAAGCGCCTGGGCGTAAAAAGGTCGGATGGTCAATTTGTCAAGGCCGGAAATATTCTGGTCAGACAGCGCGGCACCAAGATCCATCCCGGCAACAATGTAATGATCGGCGGAGATGATACCCTGTTTGCAGTTGTCGACGGCGCGGTCAAGTTCGAAAGAAAGGGCCGCGATAAGAAGCAGGTCAGTGTCTATCCCCTGGAATCAGCCGCTCAGTAAGCTTAAGCCTAAGACTTGATACTCGTTTTAAAGACCCCTGGAGTTTTTCAGGGGTTTTTGTTATCATTAGTTCACGTCCGGGGGGATAATTATGGAAGCCGACCAAATGGTAAACCTATTGCGCAGAATAAGGCATGATTATGGCAATGATCTGCAGGTCATAATGGGATATATCGATCTGGGCAAACCTGAGCAAGCCCGCGAATATATACATTCCATAGTCGAACAGCACCTGCGGGAGCGCTTGCTGTTTGAGAGCATGCCCGCCGAAGCCGCACTGTATTTTTATCAACAAGCCTTATTATGCGGGGATTTAGGAGTAATACTAAGATATAAAAACTGGCAGATGGATTCCCATGCCGTGTTTGAACAAAAGCAAGAGCCTTATCAAAGCCTTAAAAGACTGGCAGAGGAGGCGGCCTGGCGATTGGACGAGGACCCTTGCATCTACGCCAGTATAACGGCGAAAGACGGCAAAGGCCAGGTGGTGTTCTCCGGCCATGTTCTGGGCAGGGAAGTCCTGGTGCAAATAGAGGAGTGACATCATGTTTATAGATGAGGCCCGGGTATATGTTAAAGGGGGCGATGGAGGCAACGGCATTGTAGCCTTTCGCCGGGAGAAATATGTCCCCCAGGGAGGCCCTGCCGGCGGCGACGGGGGGCGAGGAGGCAATGTCATATTCCAGGCCGATGAGGGCTTGAGAACCCTGATGGATTTTAGATACAATCGCCATTTCAAAGCTGAACGCGGTCAACATGGCCAGGGGAAAAACATGCACGGCGCCTGGGGGCAGGACCTGGTGGTGCGGGTGCCGGCGGGCACCGTCCTCAAAGACGAAGAAAGCGGCGAAATGATCGCCGATCTTACCGAACATGGCCAGGAGGCCCTGGTAGCCAAAGGGGGACGGGGCGGACGCGGCAATTCGCGCTTTTCCAGCTCTGTGAACCGGGCCCCGACCGTTTCGGAAAACGGCGAACCCGGGGTGGAAAGATGGCTCAAATTGGAGCTGAAACTGCTGGCTGATGTAGGCCTGGTGGGCTTTCCCAATGCGGGCAAATCCACCTTGATCTCGCGTATTTCGGCGGCCCGTCCCAAAATAGCCGACTATCCTTTTACCACCCTGACCCCTAATCTGGGGGTGGTGGAGACCCGCGATCATGAGAGCTTTGTGGTGGCCGATATTCCCGGCTTGATCGAAGGAGCCCATCAGGGAGCCGGTTTAGGGCACGCATTTCTGCGCCATATAGAGAGAACCCGGGTCTTGCTGTTCATTTTGGATGCGGCTGAAACGGAAGGCCGTGACGTGCTGCAGGACTATGAGACCTTGCAGCGGGAGTTGGCCAGCCACAACCCTAAATTGATGGAACGCCCCTTTCTGGTCGCAGCCAATAAGATGGACCTGCCCCAGGCCGGGGCCAACCGGAGTAGGCTGGAGGAGGCTTTCGGGGAGCGGCTGATGTTTATCTCCGCGGTGACCGGACAGGGTGTGGGCGAATTGATCGAACGGCTCCACCGCCTGCTGCAGCAAGCCCCCCCGCCAGAAGCCGAAGAAGTGGAAGAAGCCGTGGTTACCCGTTTTGTAGATGAAGTCCCCTTCATGATTGATGTGGTCGACGGGGTCTATGTGGTCACCGGCAACCGCATCGAGAAGCTCTTAACCATGACCAATTTTTCCACTGACGAAGGCCTGCAAAGATTTCAGCGCACCATAAATCGCATGGGGCTGGAAGACGCGCTGAAAGCGCAGGGGATCAAAGCAGGCGATACGGTGCGTATCAAGGACATGGAATTCGATTACAGCGAATAGGAGAATTGTGAGGCGGCGGCAGCCTGGATCAGGCGGCTGTCAATATAAACCATAGGAAGTGTTTGGGAGTGAATAGACGCAAGAAGCTGGAAACCGCACAGAGGGTGGTTGTCAAGGTAGGGACCAGCACTTTGACCCATGCTAATGGCAAACTCAACCTGTGCCGCATCGAACAGCTGGTTCGGGAGATGGCCGATTTGCATAATCGCGATCTGGAGGTCATCCTGGTCAGCTCCGGCGCCATAAGGGTGGGGGCAAACCGCATGGGCTTGAAGCGGATCCCCACCACCATACCGGAAAAACAGGCTCTGGCGGCCATAGGTCAGGGCGCCCTGATGCAGCTTTACGAGAAACTCTTTTCGGAATACCATCAAACCGTTGCCCAGGTTTTGCTGACCCGGGGCGATTTTGATGAGCGCATCCGCTACTTAAACGCCACCAATGCACTTTTATCCCTGCTTAAAATGGAAGTAATACCGATCATCAATGAGAATGACACGGTTGCGGTAGAAGAGATCAAATTCGGAGACAATGACACCCTCTCGGCTCTGGTGGCCGGGCTGGTGGATGCCGATATGCTGATTATTCTCTCCGATGTAAACGGGCTGTATAATGCGGATCCCCGCGCATCTGACAATGCCCGCCTCTTGAGAAGGGTGACCGAGATCACCCCGGAGATGGAAGCCAGTTCCCACAACCGCGGCAGCAGCTTTGCCAGCGGGGGGATGTTCACCAAACTGAAGGCGGCTAGAATATGTATGGCTTCGGGAATAACCATGATCATTGCCAACAGTGCGGAGGATAATGTCATTCGCAGAATCGTTGCCGGTGAGGAAGTAGGAACCCTGTTCGTCCCCCGGGAGGGCAAAATGCATGCCCGGGAAAAATGGCTGGCATTTGGCAGCCTGGTGCAGGGATATATAGAGGTCGATGAGGGGGCTGCCGCAGCTTTGACCAGAAAAGGCCGGAGCCTTCTGGCCTCTGGAATCAGCGCTGTTTCAGGAGAATTTGACCGCGGGGCGGTGGTGGGAGTGAAGAGTTCGGGCGGCCAGGAGATCGCCCGGGGCATAGCCCATTACAATGCCGGGGAGATCCGCCTCATCGCCGGCAGGAAAAGCAGTGAAATTGAACAGATCCTGGGGGAAAAAGACTATGATGAGGTCATCCATCGCAACAACCTGTGGGTGGTGCGGTAGATTTGTGAAAAGTGGGATCAAGGAGTGACAATTTAATGGATGAGAACCTGAGGAACATTTTGCTGGAACAAGGAAAGCGGGCCAAAAAGGCCTCCCGGCTTCTGGCCACCGCTTCCACAACCGTAAAGAACCGGGCCCTCTATGCCATGGCCGATGCCCTTGAAGCCAGCAGAGAGGAGATCATTGCCGCCAATGCCGCCGACCTGCAAAACGGCCGCAATATAGGCCTAACTTCGGCCTTGCTGGAAAGGCTCTCCCTGGATGAAAAAAGGGTGGCCGATATGGCTCAGGGCTTGCGCGAGATTGCGGCCCTTCCCGACCCGGTAGGCGAGGTGCTGGGTATGACCCGGCGCCCCAACGGCCTGGAGGTGGGCCGGGTGCGCACCCCTATCGGCGTGATCGGCATCATATATGAATCCCGGCCCAACGTGACCGCAGACGCTGCCGGTTTATGCCTGAAGTCGGGCAACGCCATCCTCCTGCGGGGAGGAGAAGAAGCCCTCAATTCCAACCGCGAGATTGCCAGGGTGATATCGGAGGCTGCCTATAGTCAGGGTATACCCGAGGGTGCTATCGAACTGGTTGACAGCGATGACCGTGAGGCGGCGGTCTTTATGATGAAAATGCACGACACCATCGATGTGCTCATTCCCAGAGGCGGCAAAGGCCTCAAGCAAGCGGTAACAGAAAACGCCAGCGTGCCGGTGATCATGACCGGCATGGGCAACTGTCATGTCTATGTGGATGAGTATGCTGATATTGAAAAAGCCCTCCCTATCGTATTCAACGCCAAGGTGCAGCGCCCTTCGGTGTGCAACGCCGCTGAAACCCTTTTGGTACACAGTAAAATAGCCCCGGTATTTTTGCCTCTAATCTTGCCCAAATTACAGAAAGCCGGGGTGGAGATCCGTGCCTGTGAACGTGCCCGCGATATAGTGTATGGTCTTAAAGCGGCCACAGAAGCGGATTGGAGTGAGGAATACCTGGATTTAATCCTGGCGGTCAAGCTGGTGGACGATGTGGAAGAGGCTATCAGCCACATCAACACCTATGGCACCGGGCACAGTGAGGCCATTGTCAGTGAAAACTACGGTCATGTGCGCCGCTTCATGTCTGCTGTAGACGCCGCAGCGGTTTACGCCAATGCCTCCACCCGCTTCACCGACGGCAATGTATTCGGCTTCGGCGCTGAAATGGGCATAAGCACCCAGAAGCTCCATGCCCGCGGTCCCATGGGCCTCACCGAACTGACCACCATCAAGTTTATTGTCTATGGTGACGGCCAGATCAGGGAATAGCCGAATCAAAGCCAGTGTAAGGACGGCGCCGGAAGTGCTTGTCAACGGTGACAGCGTCATCAACATCACCGACGCGGTGTTGATCTTAAAACACATTACCAACTCGGATGTGCCCTTTCCGGTGGAGACCAACTATTAAGAATTCTTGTAATACCGTATTGCAACTTAAAGTTGCTACGTTAAAGATATGTTTATTCTGTAAGAGCGAGCGGAAGAAGAGTCGCAGGGACGGTTCTTTTGACTCAACCGTAGCCAATAAATTAAAGATAGCGGACGAACCAGCATCCCATGTATTTGGAGGTCATGAAAGCTGGTTAGATTTTAGTGGATTCATACCGGGTCAAGGTCTCTAGATCCGCGGCCATTTATATCACAGATGATGACTCATTTGGCTTATTCTAGTATTATGGAAATATAAGGGAGATGGCTGAATGAGCAGACAGCAAAGAATCATGAGTACCACCGGTATTTATCATATTATGCTCAGGGGAAATGAACGTAAGAACATTTTTTCCAATCGCCGAGACAAACAATGTTTTCTCGAGAGTGTTGCCATCAAGCTGGAACAAATGGATTTCTCTTTATATGCCTACTGTTTAATGGATAACCATGTTCATATTTTGCTAAACACCAGGGAAAAAGATTTGTCGTCGATAATGAAGGGCATAGCGGTTCGTTATGCCTATTTCTTTAACGCCCGATACAGCAGAGTTGGTCATGTATTTCAGGATCGTTATAAAAGTGAAGCTGTTGAAGATGAGCCATATCTCCTGGCAGTAACGCGGTATATCCACAATAATCCTGTTAAAGCCGGAATTGTTGATAAACCACAGCAGTATCCATGGAGCAGTTATAAAAATTATGTTGACTTTGAAGACGATAAGCTGGTGGATACCCACTTCATATTGCGACTGTTTTCGGACAACCTGAAAATCGCGGTTAAGAACTTTGAGCGTTTTTCAAATGAAACGGATTGCGGTGAATATCTTGATTACAACGATGAATATGAAATCCGCAGTGTCAATGATGGAAGAATCTACCTGGAAAAGTATCTAAAAGAAAAATGGTCTGGAAGGACATTGGCGGAGGCCCTAGCTGAAGACCGGAGAGGAGTCATCTTGGATCTCAGGACCAACACCAAACTATCAGTGCGGGCTATTGCAGAGTTGCTGGGCGTGAACAGGAATGTGGTGGAACGGACGCGAATTGGTTGAGTCAAAAGAACCGTCCCCATGACTCCAAAATACCTGCTCTCACTGCTTAACGAAGCTTGTAAAACAA